>NZ_JPIK01000005.1:300000-450847 GCF_000717475.1 Desulfonatronum thiodismutans | reverse complement strand
ATTTTTTCACCAATGAATTCAGGTGATAAAATCGGCTTTTAAAAAGAGAAAGCCGACTCAATGAGGCCGGCTTTTCCGCATTATCCCCGGCAACTTCAGGCCACCGGGACCATTACCCTTAAGAACCTACTGTCGAAGCTCAAAGGAAGAAAATGTCTTTTCATATTCGATCCACTTGCATTCCAGATTCTCCACCTTGCTGAGGGGCGGGCCCTGAAGAAGATGGGCACGGAATTTCTCGAGGTTCTCTTCGGAACCTTGTGCCAGGACTTCGTGGCGATCATCGTGCAGGCTACGGACCCAGCCGGTGATAGCAAGATTTTTAGCTTCGTTCACAATCCATTCCTTGAACTCACCACCTGGAATCGCACTTGCGGACTTGCCGGCAAAAACACAATTGAGACTTCGAGTCATTGTCGTCCTCCTCAGAGCTAAACGGTTTACCATACCAGTCAACACTGGTGGCCGAAGAACTCATTCTTGGTTCAAACCTCTTGCCTTTCTGCTCATGTTATTTTCTTAGCCAACGTCCAAAGCAATGTAAATCCTTTCCGAACGCACCTGGCCCTGAACATGCCTTGCCACTTGCCTCTACATCGACAATCACCAGGCATCATTGAGTCCGTTACTTCTCAAAAACCTAAACCCTGTCAACACACTGAAACAATTAACAATAAACAAGAAAACCACGCGAGATCAACCATCCGTACCGCTGGTCACGCAATTGGAAAAAGGCTACCTTTTCAAATCTTTCATCCACGGATTTATCTTGTTGGATGTGGTAAAACAGACCCAAAGGAGAATGAACAGATGAAGGCTTTAGCCGTAAATGGAAGTCCCAGGAAAGGTGGAAACACGGAAATCCTCTTGCGTAATGTTCTGGACCCGCTTGGGCAAGCCGGTTGGGAGACCCGTCTGCTTCAGGTCGGAGGAGGAAAAATCGGCGGCTGCATCGCCTGTTACAAGTGTTTCGAAAACAAGGATCTGCGTTGCGCGGTGACCAAGGACGACTGTAACGACGTCCTGGCCGAGGTCTGGACCGCGGATGCGTTGATTTTCGGATCTCCGACCTACTTCACCGACGTCAGCGCAGAAATGAAGGCTCTGCTTGATCGCCTCGGTCTGGTCAGCCTGGCCAACGGCGGCGCGTTGCAAGGCAAGATAGGGGCCGCCGTAGTCGCGGTCCGCCGAGGAGGGGGAACGCACGTCTTCGACACCATCAACCACATGTTTTTGATGTCGTCCATGATCGTTCCAGGCTCATCTTACTGGAATCTGGGGTTCGGTCTGAACAAAGGAGATGTACTCCAGGACGCGGAAGGCCTGCAAAACATGCGGCACCTCGGCCGGACCATCGACTGGCTGGGCAAGGCCATAAAACCGCACCAGGCCGACTTCCCACCGACCGTTGCCTCAGGTGAAGAGACTTCGGGCTAGCGGTTCATTTCTGCCGAAAAAGGCTCTACGTAACCCAAATTGGCAACACCTCAAAACAATCCGTCTGGAGGATATGCATGGACTTGCGGGAAATTGGAAAACTTCTCAGGGAGGAACGCTTGCGGCAGGGCGTGGAACTCCCGGCCGCGGCCAAAGTTACCAAAATCGGGACCTCCGCTTTGGAGGCCATTGAAGAAGGTGATGAAACCCCTTTGCCGAATCCGGTTTACATCAAGGGGTTTATTCGAAATTACGCTCGCTTTCTAAAGCTTGATCAATCAGTGGTCGACAACGCCCTGGGCGAAGTGCGATTCGTGAGCGGCAATGCCATGTGGTCCCCCCCACAGAGCTTGCCCGTCGCCCGGAGGTCGCCTTTGGGATGGAAAATCGGGCTCACCGCCCTCGCGCTAATCGTCCTGGCGGGGGGAGGAATTGCGTTGCTCCAGTTCAGCTCGAACAATGGGAGCGTACAGGTCTCGGACACGCCCCCCGTCTCACCGGATTCTCCGTCCCAGCCTCCTGAGCTCCAAGCCGTGCAACCAACGTGGCCCTCCACCTCGAAGCCGCATCAGGAGCAGGCCGAAAACGTGGCGGCACCACATGAAGCCTTTACTGAGGCACCAGCCTCGCCGACAGTTGCCCAGGAACAGGCTGCGGTTCAAGAGCAAGCTCAAGACTCTGACGAAGCTCCAACGGTTCACCCGGACATGAATCTGCAAATGGTCGAGCTGGACAATATGCGTTTGACTCGCAGACCAGGGAACCTTCGTGCGGACTTCGATATCCGCAATCTTTCCAACGATCTCATTTCCGGATCTATCTCCATATCCTTCATCAGCAAGGACGACCACACCTTTCCGGCCCTGGGCAACGAGGAAATCCCCCGGTTCAGCATCCGCAATTTCCGCCCCGTTTCCACGCGCCTGCACTTACCTCCGGAATTAAATCTGGACGATGTGTCCCGGGTTCAGTTCGTGGTCACGGGCTCCGATGGCACGGATGTTCTGGTCAAAACGTATCCAATAGACCGAAATTAACCCCTCAACCTGTATCGTTAAAAGAGAACCGCCCTGGCTGAATTTTCAACCAGGGCGGTTCGCTTCGATCCCATAAACGGTTTTCACCGTCCACTTCTGGATGAAGCGTTAGAGGACGACCTCTATCAGTAGGCTTCCTCGTACTCCAGATCCGCATCCGTGATCTTGTGTCCAAAGGTGATGTGCAGCCACGCCTGGTAGGCGATGACCAGAGGCACGAACACCAGGACCACGCCCAGCATGATCTTCAGAGTCAGTTGGCTCGACGCGGAGTTTGCGATGGTCATGCTGTAGGCCGGATCCAGGCTGGAGGGCAAAAGCGCCGGAAACAGGCCGATCACTCCGAAGAGGGTCACGCTGATGATGCTCACCGCCGAAGCCCCCCAGGCCATAAGCATGGACCGCTTGCCCAGGAAGACGCGGGCCTGGACCAGTCCGACCACGGCCAGGAGCAGCACGACGAACAAGAGAGGGTTGTTCAGGTAGTTATCGAAAAGACTGGTGGCGAAGGCGGTCATCACCAAGAAAAGGACCACCACGACCATCAGGGCCAGCCACAGCTTCTCGGCCATGGCCGCGGCCCGGTCCGCGATGGGCCCTTCGGACTTGACGCCCAGCCATAAACTCCCGTGCAGGGAGAACATCAGCACGAATAAGACGCCCCCCAGCAACCCGTAGGGGTTGAGCAGATCCAGCAGCCCACCTTCATTGATCCCCTGGGCGTTGAGCGGAATGCCCTGGAAAATGTTCGCGAACGCCACACCCAGCAGCAGGGCCGGCAAAAAGCTGCCCGCTACGTGGCAGAAATCCCAGACTTTGCGCCAGCGTTCGCTATCCACCTTACGCCGGAACTCGAAGGACACTCCGCGCAGGATCAGGGCGAACAACAAGAGCATCAAAGCGGTGTACAGGCCGCTAAACAAGGCGGCGTACGTGGCCGGAAAGGCCGCGAAGGTGACCCCGCCCGCGGTGATCAACCAAACCTGGTTGCCATCCCAAAATGGGCCGGCGGCATTGTACATGATCCGTCGATCCCGCTCATCCTTGGCCAGAAAGGGCATCAGCGTGCCCATCCCCAGGTCGTATCCGTCCAGGGCGAAATAGACCGCCCAGAGTACACCCCACAATATAAACCACGTGATTTCCAACATATCGATTCTCCTTGATGGTCGATTGGGTTCGAATCATGCCGACCGGATCAGGCCGAGGCTCCCTCGGGACGCGCGGAAAAGCCGGACTCGGATTCAGCCGCCGCGATCTTATTGCCCCCGGAGGACTTGGGGCCCTTTCGTCCATGATACATCAAGAGGTAGACATCCACCGCCACCAGTAATCCGTAAATCAAGCCAAAAAGAATGAGCGAAAAACCGACTTGGCCAAGGCTTATGCCTGCGGAAACGGCGTCCTCAGTGCGCATGATCCCGTTCACGATCCAGGGCTGACGCCCCACCTCGGCCACGATCCAACCCAGTTGGATGGCCATGTAAGGCAAAGGGATCACCCAGGGCAGAATACGCAGCAGTCTGGGGGATGACTCAGGGTTCTTGCGGCGGATCCAGACCCACGCAGCCAGTGCCGGAAAGAGAAACCCCAGTCCGACCATGGTCCGGAAGGAGGCGAAGGTCAGCAGTACCGGCGGACGGTCTTCCTCGGGAAAGTCCCTCAACCCCTTCACTTCCGCGTCGAACGAATGATAGGCCAGCATGGACAAACCGCCGGGAACAGGCAAAATTTCAACCAGATTGCGCTCGTTGGCCGGATCCGGAATCACGAACAGATACTGGGGAGCCTGGGTCATGGTGTCCCAGTGGGACTCCATGGCCGCAAGCTTGGCAGGTTGATACTTGGCCACGGTGGAGCCGTGGTGGTGCCCCTGCACCACCAGAGCCAGGGCGAAGACCAGGGTAAACGGAGCGGCGATTTGAAAAGAACGCTTGAAAAAATCCACGTTGCTGCCCCGAGCCAGATGCCAGGCCGAAATGCCCAGAACAAAAAACCCGCTGAGTACATACGCTGAAAAAAGGACATGAAAAAACTGTTGCCAAGCGAAGGGGTTGGTTACCAGGGCCGCGAAGCTCTCCAGTTCGGCGCGGTCGCCGCGCAGCACGAATCCCGTGGGATTCTGCATCCAGCCGTTGGCCATCAGAATCCAGAACGCCGACAGATTGGCCGCCAAGGCCACCAGCCAGATGCTGGCGTTGTGCAGCTTGGGGGACAGCCGATTCCAGCCGAAAATCCAGACCGCCAGGAACGTGGACTCCAGGAAGAAGGCCAAAGTAGCCTCAATGGCCAGCAAGGAGCCGAAAATGTCTCCGACATAGGCGGAATAGCGCGCCCAGTTAGTCCCGAACTGAAACTCCAGGGCGATTCCCGTGACCACGCCCAACGCAAAGTTGATCAGAAAGAGTTTCCCCCAAAACTTGGCCATCCGCTTGTACACCTCGTCCCCGGTGCGCACCCACTTGAACTCCATGTACGCCACCAGGAGCGACAACCCCAGGGTCAACGGCACGAAGATGAAGTGCACAAAGGTTGTGAAGGCGAACTGCAGTCGCGACAACAACAATACGTCCATTACCAAGCCTCCTTATAGTTGAAAAATCCAAACCGTCATATCGTCTTTGCCACTATTGTCGGCAAGAGTGGTCAGCAATTGCCCTTCAATTCGGACAGCGGTACGCTCAATGTCTGCCGCAGGCCCGCCCTGGCCTTCTGCCAGACCTGATGCACGCCGCAAAAATCGCTTCGCCCGCAACCGTTTGGACGGAAAATGCACTCGTTCAAAAAAATTTCCCCTTCAACCGCCTCAACCACGTCCAGCAGCGTCACTTCCTCCGGAGCCCTGAGCAGCCTATAGCCACCTCGCGCGCCCTGAACGATCTGAATCAATCCGGCCCGAGCCAATTCCTGGGCAATCTTAGCCAGAAACGGGCCCGGGATATCCATGGCCTCGGAAATATCCCGCCGGGCTACAACACTCCCTGTGCCGGCCGTGGTCAGGTAGATCATGCAGCGCACAGCGTACTCTCCGGCCTTGGTCAACATCATGATTTATGTGTCTCCTCCCTACAAAATAAAAGATAAATGCGATTTTTTTTGTCCTATATAGAGCGCACGGAGCCTTGTCAACAAGGTCCGCGTTGATATCCTCAAGCGTGAGCCCTTCACCGTATATCTCTTAAAAATTGACCGGTTGCGGAATCCGGATCATCCCGGATCTGCTCAGGTGTGCCGCTGGCAACGATGCGACCGCCGGCGTCACCACCGCCGGGGCCCAGATCAATGACATGGTCCGCGGCCCAGATCACATCCAGATTGTGCTCGATGACCACCACGGACGCACCCCTGTCCACCAGCCGTTGCAGAACGTGGATCAGCTTGCCGGTTTCATGCATGTGCAAGCCGGTGGTGGGCTCGTCCAGGATGTACAAGGTTCCGGGAAGGCTGCGCTTGCCCAACTCCCGGGAAATCTTGATCCGCTGGGCCTCTCCGCCGGACAGGGTCGTGGCCGGCTGGCCGAGACGCAAATACTCCAGCCCGACCTCCTGGAGTACCTCCAGACGACGCTCCAGGGCCGTATAGTTGGTAAAAAAACGGCGGGCCTCGGCCACGGTCAGGTCCAGAACCTGGGCGATGTTCAGGCCCTTGTATTCGATGGCCAAGGTCTCACGGTTGTAGCGCTGGCCGCCGCAGACCTCGCAGGTCACGAACACGTCTGGAAGAAAGTGCATCTCCACCCGGATCTGCCCATCCCCCTGACAGGCTTCGCAGCGGCCTCCGGGCACGTTGAAGCTGAACCGCCCCGGAGTATAGCCGCGCTTGCGGGCTTCCACCGTGGTGGAAAAAATTTTGCGGATCTCATCGAAGACCTTGGTGTAGGTGGCCGGGTTGGAACGTGGCGTACGGCCGATGGGAGTCTGGTCAATGGCAATGATTTTTTCCACCCGCTCCAGGCCCTCTATGCCCCCGATCTTGCCCGGCGTATCCACCTTGATCCCTCTGGCCAAGGCAATGTGCTTGTACAGGGAGTCCACCACCAGGGAGCTTTTGCCCGATCCGGAAACTCCGGTCACGCAAACCAGTGCGGCCAAGGGGATGGCGCAGTCCAGATCACGCAGATTGTTCGTGCGCACCCCATACAAGGTCAGGGCGTGCTCACCCTTTCGGCGCTTCTCAGGCCCGGCGATGACGAGATCTCCACGCAAGTATTTACCGGTCAGAGAATCCTTGCAGCTTAGCAGCCCGTCCACCGTGCCGTGGAAGACCAATTCCCCCCCCAAGGCTCCGGATCCGGGTCCCAGCTCCAAGACATGGTCCGCGGTACGGATCGTGGCCTCATCGTGCTCCACCACCAGCACGGTGTTGCCCCGCTCCTGCAAGTCCCGCAACGACGACAACAATCGGGCATTATCCCGAGGATGAAGACCGATGCTCGGCTCGTCCAGGACATACGTCACGCCCACCAGACCCGAACCCAGTTGGCCAGCCAGTCGGATTCGTTGCGCCTCTCCACCGGAGAGCGTGGACATGGTCCGAGCCAGGCTCAGGTACTCCAACCCCACCCTGACCAAAAAATCCAGACGATGAACCAACTCTTTGAGCAGCGGGCCGGCGATCAGTTCCTGCTGCCCGACAAAACTCCGGTCGCGCAGCCACTCCAGGGCTCGAACCACGGGCAGGCCGCAAAACTCATAAATATTCAGTTTCTCGACCCGGACGGCCAAGGCCTCGGGCTTCAGACGAGCGCCTCCGCAAGCCGGGCAGGGGCGGTTCTGCCGAAACCGGGACAGTTCGTCCCGCCAGACCGGCCCAAGCACCTGATGCCCCCGGTCCAGAAGCGGAACCACTCCTTCCCAGGACACGTCTTCATCGCCGTGAAAAAGGGCTTCCCAGGCTTGCGGAGGATACTCGGCCAGGGCCATATCCAAAGTAAACCCATGCACCCGGCCTAACCGTTGCAGTCCCTCGGCATACCTTGCCAAGGACGATGGCTTGCGCCAGGGGATGATCCCGCCTTGGCGCAGGCTCAGACCTTTGTTCGGGGCCAGCAAATCCGGCTCAAAGTACTCCACGCTGCCGATCCCCGAGCAGGTCGGACAGGCTCCCTGGGGACTGTTGAAGGAAAAGAGTTGCGGCGAAAGCGGCGGCAGACTGATGTCGCACCGGGTGCAGACCGAAGTGGTGCTGAAAACCATCTCTTCCCCATCTACGACCTGAATGGAAATCCGGCCCTTGCCGTACTTCAGGGCCAGTTCCAGGGAATCCGCGAGACGGTGACGTATCTCTGGCCCCGCCACCAGGCGATCCACCACCAGTTCCAAGGTGTGGCGCTGATTCTTGGTGATTTCCGGAAGCGGCTCCAACGGCAAGACCGCCCCATCCACGCGCACCCGCACAAATCCCTGTGCCTTCAGCTTACGCATCAGATCCTGCTGCGTGCCCTTCTGGTTTTCCACCAGGGGGGCCAGTAGCAAAAACTTTGTCTGTGCCGACAACCCCAGGATAGTCTGAATGATTTCATCCTGGCTGCGCGCCTCGATGGCTTGTCCGCACTTTGGACAGCTCATCCGGCCCAGCCGGGCGTAGAACACCCGCAAATAATCGTAGACCTCAGTCACCGTACCCACGGTAGACCGGGGGTTGCGGGTCAATGTCTGCTGCTCCAGGGAGATAGCCGGAGACAGGCCCTCGATTTTGTCAACCTGGGGCTTATCCAACTGCGGGAGGAACTGCCGAGCGTAGGCCGAAAGCGACTCCACGTAGCGGCGCTGCCCTTCAGCATAGATGATGTCAAAAGCCAAGGTGGACTTTCCCGAACCGGACGGCCCACACACTACCACCAGCTTGTCCCGCGGAATGTCCAGGGACAGATTCTTTAGGTTGTGTTGGCGAGCACCTTCAATATGAATAGCGGATTCAGTCATAAGACAATGAAAAAAGGCCCGCGAGGGGCCTTGTTAATCTTGAGAATTACCCTTGGCTCAAAATAAATCACCCGAACGAACGTTCAAACAACTCCGCCACGGCTTTCTTTCCACTCTCTTCCAAAAATCGTGTCCCGGTTCCAGTAAAATGGATGTTCGCAATGGCCGGGGTGTCCTGGGGATTCCAGGCTGCTTGCTCCCAGCGGAACCAGCCGTTTTTAGCCTGGTCGAATACAAAGAGCGGCTTGTTGCAGATCTTGGCGAATTCGGAGCCCCAACCAGTACCGCCCTTGACCGTGCCGTCTTCCTGGATGCTGCCGATGACGTAGATTTCCATGCCGTTGTTGACCTGGTACCAGATGGTTTGGAGAACTTTGCGCATGATTGGAGCGTTGGAGTAGGTTCTGTTCAGCAGTCGGGATACGTAGGTCATGCTGACGTCCCCGCGTCGCAACTCCTCCTGGGTCAGGACCCTCATGCCCCGGGACCGGCTAATCTGGTGTCCTTCAAAGGTAAAATTCACCTCCGCGACACCAAACCGCTCGGCCATGGCCCCGAATTCCGCTTCCGCGCCCGTAGCTCCGCCGCTGTACAACGTGCAATCCCCAGCATTCAGTTTCATGACAACTCCTTTTCATCCGGTAATTGAAAAAAATCTCCCGCGTCAGCGGACCATCTCAAAACGCAAGATCCACCATAACTCCGAAAAACAATAACGCCGCCACCACGCCGTTCAAGGTGAAAAACGACATGTTCAGCCGACTGAGGTCCTTGGGGGAGACGAGGCGATGCTCCCAGAACAGGACTACGGCGACAATGGCCCAGGCCAGTAGGTACAACCACCCCAGGGATGCGGCAAGACCGGCCAGGAGAAAAAACAGGGCCGCCTGGGCGTGGCTGAATCCGGCCAGGGCAAAGGCCGAGTCCAGGCCGAAGGCGGCGGGAACGGAATGCAGGCCGTGGGATCGGTCGAACTCCACGTCCTGAGCCGCGTAAAAAATATCAAAGCCGGCCACCCAGAACAGCACGCCGAAAAACAAAAGCACAGCCGGAAGCGCGAACTGGGGATCAACGGCGATCCATCCGGCCACGGGTGCCAGCCCCAAGACCGAACCCAGGAAGAAATGACACAACCAGGTGAAGCGTTTGGTCAGACTGTACGCGGCGGACCAGAGCAAGGCCGGGCCGGACAGGATCAGGCATAAGGTGTTCAGCCCGGCGCAGGCCAACACGAAAACCAGGGCAGTACCCAGGGCGAAAAGGAACGTGAACCGGACGCTTAACTCCCCGGTCACAAGTTGCCGGGACTGGGTCCGAGGGTTGATTCGGTCATAGCGCAGATCAAGAATGCGGTTCATGGCCATGGCAAAGGAACGGACCATGACCATGGCCAAAGTCAGCAACAAAAACACCCGCCACCCCGGCCAGCCGCCGGACGCCAGAAATGCGCCGGAATATGCAAAGGGCAGGGCGAAAACAGAATGTTCGATCTTGACCATGGCCAAGACCAGCCGCAATCGATGCCAGAAGATGTTCATAATGGTACGATGAATGACGGTTACCTGACGACAACCCGCAAAAATCGTTTTTTCCCGACCTTCAGCACGTACTCTCCCGGTTCCAGAACCTGCTCGGGATCGTGGTGCTTCTCGCCGTCCACGGTGCAGGCCCCCTGACGGCAGAGGCGCTTGGCCTCGGCTCGGGACGGACACAGGCCCGCCGTGTCCAGGATGGCCAGGAGGCGACTTTCAGGGCCGTGACTCGCCTGAAAAACATCCATGTCTTCGGGATTTTCCTTCCTGGCAAAAACCCGCTCAAAGGCGTCCTGGGCGGCCCGTGCCTGATCCGCGCCATGAAACCGGGTCACTAACTCCAGGGCCAGATCGACCTTGGCCTGTTTGGGATGCAGCAGGCCCTGCTCCACGTCTCCTCGCAGCCTGGCCACCTCGGCCAGGGAGCGGTCGGACAACAACTCGTAGTAGCGCCACATCAGCTGATCCGAGACGGACATCACCTTGCCGAACATGTCACCGGCCGGCTCTTCAATGCCGATGTAGTTGCCCAGCGACTTGCTCATCTTCTGCACGCCGTCCAGGCCTTCCAGAATCGGCACGGTCAGGATGACCTGAGGCTCCTGGCCATAGTCCCGTTGCAACGTCCGTCCCATGAGCAGATTGAACTTCTGGTCCGTGCCGCCCAGTTCCACGTCCGCCTGCAACGCCACGGAATCGTAACCCTGAACCAGGGGATAGAGGAACTCATGGATGGCGATGGGCTTGCCCGATGCGTAGCGATTGGAAAAATCTTCCCGCTCCAGCATCCGAGCCACGGTGTAGTGCGAACAGAGCCGAACGAAATCCGCCGCGTTGAAGGCGTCCATCCAACGTGAATTGAAGGTAACCGTAGTCTTGTCCGGATCGAGAATTTTGAATACCTGGCGCTTATAGGTCTCGGCGTTGGCCAGGACAGCCTCCCGGGTCAGTGTCTTGCGGGTTTCGGACTTGCCCGAAGGGTCGCCGATCATGCCCGTGAAATCTCCGATCAGGAAAGTGACGTCATGGCCCTGTTCCTGAAAATGCTTCAGCTTTTGAATCAGCACCGTGTGGCCGAGGTGGATGTCCGGGGCCGTGGGGTCGAATCCCGCCTTGACGCGTAACGGCTTGCCGCGCCCGATCTTGGTCTTCAGTTCATCCAGGTCGATGACTTCCACCGTTCCGCGCTGGATTTGCTCCAACTCGGCCTTGGTCACCACCCTTTTAGAGCACTCTTCCTTGCAACTCATGTTATGGCCTTTGATTATTTGGCATACCCCACCGCCCGCCGCTCACGGATCACGGTGACCCGAATCTGTCCGGGATAGGTCAGATTCTGCTCGATTTTCTTGGTCAGATCATTGCACAGCAAAAACGTCTTGTCGTCGTCCACCAGGTCCGACTCCACGACGACCCGCAACTCTCGTCCGGCCTGAATGGCGAACGCCTTGGACACGCCTTCCATGCCCGTGGCCATTCCTTCCAGGTCCTCCAGGCGCTTGACGTAATTTTCCAACAACTCCTTGCGCGCCCCGGGCCTGGCCCCGGAAAGGCCGTCCGCCGCCTGCACCAATACGGCCATCACGCTTTTAGGCGGGACTTCCTCGTGGTGAGCGGCGATGGCATGGACGATGTCCTTGCCTTCTCCGTATTTCTTGGCCAGATCCGCGCCGATGGTGGCGTGGGGGCCCTCCACTTCATGGTCCACGGCCTTGCCGATATCGTGCAGCAGGCCCGCCCGTTTGGCCTTCTTCACGTCCAGGCCGAGTTCAGCGGCCATGATTCCGCAGACAAAGGCGACTTCCAGGGAATGCTGCAGAACGTTTTGGGAAAAACTGGTCCGATAGCGCAACTGGCCCAACAAACGGATAATCTCCGGATGGATGCCGTGAACTCCCACGTCGAAGGTGGCCTGTTCGCCCCACTCCCGGAGCTTGACGTCCATTTCCTGTTCGACCTTCTTGACGATATCCTCAATCCGCGCCGGATGAATTCGTCCGTCGCTGATCAACCGTTCCAGGGATTGCTTGGCCACCTCGCGGCGCAAGGGACTGTACGCGGAAAGAATCACGGTCTCCGGAGTGTCGTCAATGATCAAGTCCACGCCCGTGGCCGCCTCCAGGGCGCGGATGTTGCGACCTTCCCGCCCGATGATCCGCCCCTTCATGTCCTCGCTGGGCAACGCCACTGAAGAAACGGTTTGTTCAGTGACGAACTCTCCGGCATAGCGTTGAATGGCCGTGGCCAAAATTTCCTTGGCCTTACGGTCGGCGCTTTCCCTGGTTTCACTTTCAATCTGGCGCAACGTCTTGGCCGATTCGTGGCGAGCCTGACTCTCGATCTCTTCCATCAGCCGCTTTTTGGCCTCCTCAACGGTCAGCCCGGAAATTTCCTCCAGCCGCTTTTGCTGCGTCAGGGTCATCTCCGCCAAGCGTTCCTCCTGGACCGCGAAATCCCGCTCCCTCTGGATGAGACTCTTCTCCAGGTGAACAACATCGCTCTCCTTCTGAGAAGCCTTTTCCAACTTCTGTTCTAGACGCTCTTCCTTTTCCTGCAGCCGACTTTCCTGCTTTTTCAGTTCACTTTCCCGGTCCCGATACTCCTGCTCCTGTTCCTTCTTGCGCCGAAAAATTTCATCCTGGGCTTGGAGCAGGAACTCTTTCTTCTGGACTTGGGCCTCTTTCCGGGCCTCCTCCAGAATTTTTCCCGACAGTTCTTCCGCCTCCTTGACCTTCGTACCGGCGATATGCCGCTGGGCCACATAGGCCAGGGCTCCTCCGGCCAACAAGCCGAAAAGCAATATGAAAACGCTCTCTATCGACATGGGATTTTCCCCTTTTCCAAATCATCTCGCCCATTCCATCAATGGGCCGCACAAACGCTATCGCACCCGCCATCAAAGGGGACGACGTCGCCTGCATGCATAGCATAGGCCGCCACGATTGTGGCGTCATATGGATCGGGGGAGATCAAAAAGCCGAAACCGGGTGTTTCGGGGGAGGCTGGAAGGATGGGAACGTCGACAAGCCGAAGGTTGTGGAGAACGGAGCAATATCGAAGAAACAACAGGCTTGTGCATCGTTGTAAACCCCGGAAAGCCGTGTCATGAGCTTCTTTGAACCTTGCTATGCAAGGTGGGCGCCACTGTCCGGACTTCAGGCTCCCCAGGTGACTGGGTCTGCGCACCGCCCGGTTGGAAGCGGCTCCCGTTGGGACTATATTGGCTCAAAAAAGTACTCGATGATCACGAACCTTCCAGGGGATTAAATTATTCCGACTGTGTATCAATATTATTCCCGGCACTATCGTCTTGATCCATCCGGTGAAGCAATTTTTCCAGCTTTGTCTCCAACTGCCCCAATTTTTTGCATGTCAGGAGATAATCATCCGCTAGTCCCAGCGCTAAAAACGCCAGGAGTTTTTCCTTGCTCATATGCTTGCCCTGTTTTTTCAGCACGGTGAACCGCTCTTCAATCTCCTTTCTGGCGGCAACGACCTGGGCTTGATCCGCATCAGCCTTGAAGGCCAATTCCAACCCCAAGACTGATATGGTATGACTGGGCATGAGCAAATTAAATAGCCGCTTCTTGAATTTTCTTCAAGAGGTTGTCAATCCGACTCAAAACTTCCTGCTTCTGCTTTTTCTCCGCCTCCAGCTCTTCCAAGAGGCGAAGATTTTCATCTTCAACGGATTGAATCCGTTGCAACAGTCGGTCAATTTTCTCTTCGAACTGAGTGAGTATGTCCATGCGCTTCACATATCCTGGAAAGACAGTAATGATCAAGAAATAATTTAACCCGAACGCTTTTCGTTTTGAGTGCCCGGCTCTTCCGTCTGCCGCCTGGCGAAGCACTGCTGCTTCCCGCGGGCCACGGCCAAGGAGGCATCCGGAACGTCCTTGGTGATCACCGAGCCTGCTCCCACCAGGGCGTCGGCCCCGATCCTGACCGGAGCCACCAGCGCGGTATTGCTGCCGATAAAGGCTCTCGGTCCGATTTCAGTGAGGTGCTTGCGCTTCCCGTCGTAGTTGCAGGTGATAGTCCCGGCACCGATGTTTGCACCCTCTCCAACCTCGGCGTCTCCAAGATACGTCAAATGGCTGGCCTTGGCATTCTTGCCCAACCTGGCCTTTTTCATCTCCACGAAATTTCCGATTCGCGCACCCGTTTCCAGAACCGCGTCCGGTCGCAAGCGGGCATACGGGCCCACGACGCAGCCTTCACCCACAGTGGCTCCCTCAAGGTGCGAAAAGGAACGGACGACGCTACCGGAGCCGATACTGGAATTCTTGACCCAGGTATGGGACTCCAGGACCGCTCCCCGGCAAATATGAACAGCGCCGCACAACTCACAGGGGCCGAAAATCTCCGCACCGGGCTCCACCAGCACCCTCGGACCGATGCTCACGGTATCGGGCAAATGGATCGTCACGCCGCCTCGCAGCAAAGCCTGAACAGCTCGGCGACGAAGCACATCTTCGGAATCAGCCAACTCCAGGGGACTGTTCACCCCCATACAGGATAAAGAATCGCCGACATCCCCGGCATTGAAGGTCCCCACCCGCAGACCACCGCGTACAGCAAGGTCCACGAGATCGGTCAGATAGTACTCGCCCTGCTTGTTGTCGGCTGAAATTTTGGAAAGCAGCGGCCCCATGGTTGCAACGCGCAGCAAGTAAATTCCGGCGTTGATTTCGCCTGTGGGCTCTCCATGGAGTTTCGGGTCAAAATCCTTGGCTTCGACGATCCCGCTAACCAATCCGGAACCGTCGCGCACAACCCGCCCGTAGGACAAAGGGTCTTCCAGGGTTGTCGTCACGAAGGCCAGATCAACCTCATCATGCATCATGGCCGCGCAGAACCGTTCAAGCATCACACCGTCAATCAGCGGCGTATCTCCGTTGATAACAAGACACCAGCGGGGATTCGCGGCCAGAATAGCGGGCCAAGCCGAAAGCACGGCATGTCCGGTCCCCAACTGTTCTTCCTGAAGAATGAACCGTTCCTCCGGAAACTGCTTTCGAACCAATTCCGCGCCGTGGCCGATGATTGTGTACGCACTGTCCCCCGCTAAAGGTCTGACAGCCTCCAGGACATACCACAGCATGGGTTCACCCAGCAGGGTGTGCAGCACCTTGGGCTTGTCGGAATGCATCCGCGTCCCTTTGCCCGCCGCCAAAACCAAGGCTGAAAAAGATTGAACCGCTTGCATAATCTCCTCGTTGGTTCACATAGCGTGATCGCTGCGCGCCAAACCTTAAGCCCTTTGGACCGGACCATCTCCTGTGAATTCCTTTGAAGAAAAACGACGGCTGACCCTAGCCGCCTCTCCCATTCCCTCCTACACGTGAGGCTGGAATCAGGCAACCGATCAAACAGAGGCATGGCAATCAAACCATAATGTTTGATTTCAGGTACTTGCCCCAGACAGCAGGCAACTTGGCGGAATGACGTGAAGGGCCGTCGGCCATGGCCCATAATAAAAAAGGCCGGGGCAAATGCCCCGGCCTTTTTTATGCGGTGGTGAATGCGTCGAGTCGTGTTCGACTAGAAGCGATAGTTGAAGCCAGCGGCCAACTTCCAAGCGCTGTCTTTGGCCAGATCTTCGCGGGACTTGCCGACATTCAGCTTGTCCAGATCCATCTTGCCCCAAGCCGTTTCAACAAGGAGGGACAAATTTTCGTAGATCTGGTACTTATGATCAAAGGTGACTTCGTAGTACTTGTCGTCCTTGGTGAACAAGTTAGCATTGGCGGTGTCGTTGGTACCCTTGGCGAACATGAAGCCCAGGGTGTGGCTCAGATCCTGAACAAAAGTGATGTCGCCCAACTTCACGCCAGTGGCCCACATACCGATGGTGCCTTCAGTGGCCCAGTAGGAATCGAGATCGCTGGCACCGGGCAGATCAGCGATAAAGCCGCGCATGATGCCGTCCGTGCCGCCGCCGAAGGAAGAGCCGACCATGCCGAAGGAAGTCGGGGCCCAGGAGGTGCCGTCCGTGCCGATGGTGGGCATCCGCTTGCTGTCACCACCACGGGAATACTTGGAATCTTCACCGGTCTCGTACAGGAAGTATACTTCGGGAGTCATCATGTCCATCTTGTACGCCAAGGCGACGTCGGCAATAAAACCGGAAGCCTTGAAGTTGTCGGTCAGCTTGACGGAACCGTAGTTGAAATCACCTTTGATAACGAAGGGGTCCAGCATGTCCACGGCAAAATTCAAGCCGGCGAACCACTGATTGGCGTTCTTGAAGGGATTCGGATCAGCATTAGCGCCGAAAGCGCCGTTCAGGAAATCCTTGCCCCAGCGAGCGTACACGGCAAAGGGATTCAACTTAACGCCGTCCAAAGAAATGGGCAGCACGGCGGCGAAGACGTCAACTTCGTCTTCAATCTTGGCATTAGCCGTTCCCTGGGTGAGGTCGTAAGGACGAGCCCAAGCCACGGTCAAGCCCATCATGTCGTTGAACGGAATGATGGCGGCCAAGGCAGCCACGTCGGCGGACAGGATGTGAGAACCGTAGGTGCTGGGCAGAGCGAAGCCCTGGATACCGGCCTTCACGGCAGCCTGAGTACCGGGAATCGCGAACTGGATGAAGGCGTTCTTGGTCTTCACGTTGACGCCGTCGGCATTCAATGCAGCACCATGCCCTTGATTACCCCAGCTCTGGTTGCCGATTTCAAAGTGCAACACACCTTTCAGGTTCTCGCTGGCGATGAACTCGAACAGCACCCGAGCGCGCTGCATGGCCTGAAACTTGTCATACTTGGAATCGCCATCAAAATCATTGGTGTTCTTCAGATAGTTGAAGTGCACCCGCCAGTTTCCTTTTGCATTCAACTCGATAGCGGAGGCGAAGCCCGCGGTACCGAGAATGAAGGCGGCCAAAACGGCCAAAACGACTAACTTTTTCATACCTTCCTCCTTTTGAAATTCACAACAAACCTTCCGCATTCAACCATTGCCGCAACGAAGACTTCCTTCCTTCGTCAGGTGGAAACCTTCTATGCCCGTCCGAACAAAGATGTCAAGCGAAAAAATCATTTTTTTGACGGAAAATATAATTTTTTTTACCCGCCAAAATCTTGAACTCTCGCTCCGCTAAAAATAAGGATTCCGGGTATGGTTCAAAATTGGTTGACACTTTGGTGTCGGCATCTGTCCCACAGAGGGGACTTTATCCACCATGCGGCCTGCCGTAGGGGCGGGTTTCAANNAAACCCGCCCCTACTCGACACGCTTCTCCCCTTCGCCGGGGAAGTGTCCAAGACCTATATAAATATAGTGCGCGCCGGAAAGTATCGTGCTCATGGTGACTGTTGCCACGAGAAGCTGGATCAGGCCATGCCATGGCAGGCCGAAGGAGTGCTTGGCCAGGACGGCGACGATCAGCGCGATTTGTCCGCAGGTGTTGAATTTGCTCAACCACGTCGGGTGAATCCGCGACCGGACGTCCACGCCCCAGAAATGCAGCAGGGCCATGCCGCCGATGATCATCATGTCCCTGCTGATGACCAGTACGGCCAGCCAGCTTGGCAACAGCCCCACGAATCCGAGGCAGAAGTACGCCGTGATCAGCAGTAATTTGTCCGCGATGGGGTCCAGCAGGGCGCCGAGTTGCGAGCGTTGCTTGAGCACCCTGGCTAAGAAGCCGTCCAGTCCATCGCTCATCCCGGCGATCAGAAAAATCAGCAACGCCGCGCCAAACCGCTGATCAATGAACATCATTACGAACACCGGAACGAGAACGATCCGGAAAATGGTGATGACATTAGGGATGGTCCAGTTGCTGGATGGGCGCATGGATCGGCTCCGGTCTTTTTTAACTTTTCATATTCACATGCTGCAAGGGCACGTCCAGTTCCTGAGCGTCCAGGAGCTTGATCACGGCCTGCAAATCATCAATCTTCTTGCCGGTGACCCGAACCTGCTCATCCTGAATCGCGGGCTGAACCTTCAGCTTCTGCGCCTTGATCAGCTTGACGATCTTCTGGGCCGTGTCCTTGGAAATGCCTTCCTTGATCAGGATGTCCATCTTCACCCGGCCCTGACTGGTGGCCTCCAGTTCCTTGAACTCCATGCTCCTGGGGTCCAGTTTTCGCCGGGTGAAGTGCACCTTGAGCAGATCCTGAATGGCCCGCATCTTCATCTCGTCCCCGGTGACCACATGCAGAACTTTTTCCTTGCGATTCAAATCCAGGTCCGTTTTCACGTTCCGGAAGTCAAACCGCGTATCCAACTCTTTGCGGACATTGTTCACGGCATTGTCCACTTCCTGCAAATCAACCTTGCTCACGATATCGAATGACGGCATTTCGTATTTCCTCCTGGTGAAACAGGGAATATCTATTGATTCATGCTAGTTCGCTTAGTAATGATACCTAGCCATGATGACCTGCAATTTCCCATCATGGATTCTGTACACCAGCCTGTGCTCGGAGTTAATCCTCCGACTCCAATACCCCGAAAGGTTATTTCTCAGAGCCTTTGGCTTCCCCAATCCAGAAAAAGGATCTTTTCGGATATCTTCAAGCAGCTTCATGATACGAGCCAAAACTTTCTTATCGTTTTCAGCCCAATATATCATGTCATCCCAAGCATGATCCACCCACTCAATGATCATGAGCCAACTCGGCAATATCATCCAACGAATGAACGGATTTATTTCCATGTCGCAATTGGTCCAAAGCATCTACCAACCGCCGTGCATTCGCCGGAGACCTGGTCAGATAGGCTGTTTCCTGAAGGGCTTCATAGTCCTCCAGGCTCAATATAACGACCCCAGGTTCAGTATTCCGAGTGACGATAATTGCCTCATGATCTTCAACGACACGGTCAATAATCTTGGCAATCTCACCGCGAAACCGGGTATAGCTGATGGCTTCCATATAACGTCACCTCTCCTCAATTCAGCCAGATTATCTTGATGGCAAACAGGAAAACAGTCCGGTCAGGAAATCAAGAGCCAACGACACCTGTCCCGCTCTACCCCGCGGCCCCGCAGCATTTCTTGTGTTTCTTGCCGCTGCCGCAGGGGCAGGGATCGTTTCGACCAACCTTGGGCTGGTCCCGACGGACGGGCTCCTTGGCCGGGGCTTTTTGTTCCGAGCCGGAGTACTGCAGTTTCAGAGGCTTTTCCTCGTGCTGGAACTGTTCCTCGCGGACCACGTTCAGACGCAGGTGGCAAAGGTTGCGCAGAGTGTGTTCCTTTATCAGGTGCAGCATGGCCTGAAACAACTCGAAGCCCTCGCGCTTGTACTCCTGCTTGGGGTCTTTCTGGCCGTAGCCGCGCAGGCCGATGCCGTCGCGCAGGCCGTCCATGTTCAGCAGATGCTCTTTCCAGTCCCGGTCCAGGCTGTCCAGCAGAAAATAACGCAGAATCTCCTGGTAATGCTGGGGGGCGTCCGTCTTGAGCTTGTCGAGCACGCCCCGGATCAGCTCCACGGTTTCGTCCTGACCGGGCAGTTTGTCCTCGGGCAGAGGATGAACCCGTCCCAACCCGAAAATCTCGCCCAGCCGGGCCCGGACTTCCTGGCGAGCCTCGTCGTCCGCGTCCTTGTCCTGCACCGGCGCGTAGATGTCCTCCACCAGATCGTGGACAAAAGACTCGACCATCTCCTCCAGGTCCTTGCTGGCCATGATTTCCCGACGCTGGGTATAAATCACTTCCCGCTGCTGGTTCATGACGTTGTCGAAGTCCAGAAGCTGTTTGCGGATCTCGAAGTTGTGGGCCTCCACCTTGCGCTGGGCGTTTTCAATGGCCCGGGAGACCATCCGGTTCTCGATGGCCTCGCCCTCCTGCAATCCCAGCCGCCCCATCAGCCCGGCGATCTTGTCCGAGCCGAACAGCCGCAACAGGTCGTCGTCCAGGGCTAGGTAGAACCGGGAGCTGCCCGGATCGCCCTGACGTCCGCTTCGTCCGCGCAACTGGTTGTCGATGCGTCGGCTTTCATGGCGCTCCGTGCCGATGATGTGCAGCCCTCCCAGGTCCACCACGCCCTCGCCGAGCACGATGTCCGTACCGCGTCCGGCCATGTTCGTGGCAATGGTCACCTGTCCGCTATGGCCAGCCAGGGCCACGATCTCGGCCTCTTTCTCGTGGTTCTTCGCGTTGAGCACGCTGTGCGGAACCCCGTGACGCTTGAGCAGTTTGGCCACGATTTCGGACTTCTCGATGGACACCGTACCCACCAGCACGGGCTGCCCCTTGCGGTGGAGTTCGCTGATCTCCTGGGCGATGGCCTTATATTTGTCGTCCTGGGTCTTGTAGATCATATCCGGATGATCTTCCCGGACCATGGGCCGATGGGTGGGGACGGACGCCACGTCCAGGTTGTAGATTTCCTTAAACTCCACTGCTTCGGTGTCCGCGGTTCCGGTCATCCCGGCCAGCTTGTCGTACATCCGGAAATAGTTCTGGAAGGTGATGGAGGCCAGGGTCTGGTTTTCTGCCTGAATCTTGACGTATTCCTTGGCTTCCAGGGCTTGGTGCAACCCGTCGCTGTAGCGGCGACCGGGCATGGTCCGGCCGGTGAATTCGTCAACGATGACCACCTGCCCGTCGCCCACGATGTAGTCCACGTCACGTTTGAAAAGATGGTGGGCCTTGAGGGCCTGCAGGATGTGATGCTGAAAGCGGATGTTTTGCGGGTCGTAGAGGTTTTCCAGGCTGAGCAGCTCTTCGCAGCGCATCACCCCCTCTTCCGTGAGCAGGATGGCGCGCAGCTTCTCGTCCACCGTGAAATGCTCTTCCTTCTTCAGTTTGGGAATCAGGGCGTTGATCTGCATGTACAGCCCGGTGGAGTCCTCGGCCGGACCGGAAATGATCAGCGGGGTCCGGGCCTCGTCGATCAGGATGGAGTCCACCTCGTCCACGATCCCGAAAAACAGGTCCCGCTGGACCAGGTGCTCCATCCGGAACTTCATGTTGTCCCGCAGGTAATCGAAGCCGAACTCATTGTTCGTGCCGTAGGTCACGTCGGCGTTGTAGGACGTTTGGCGTTCGGGATCGGTCAACCCGTGGAGGATCACCCCGACCTCCAGACCAAGAAAACGATAGATTTGCCCCATCCACTCCGCGTCGCGGCGGGCCAGGTAGTCGTTGACCGTGACCACGTGCACGCCCTTGCCGGCCAGAGCGTTAAGCACCACAGGCAGAGTCGCGGCCAGGGTCTTGCCCTCGCCAGTCTTCATTTCAGCGATCTTGCCGTGATGCAGGACCATCCCGCCGATCAACTGGGCGTCGAAGTGTCGCATCTTCAAGGCTCGCCAGGAAGCCTCGCGCACCAAGGCGAAGGTCTCGGGCAATAAATCGTCCAGAGAACGCCCGTTCTGGACTTGCTCCTTCCATTCCCGAACCTTGACCGGGAAGTCGTCGTCCCTGAGCCCGCGCATCCGTTCTTCGTGGCCATTAATGGTCTGCACCATCGGCTTGAGCTTTTTCAGATACCGCTCATTCTTGGAGCCGATTACTTTCTTGACGATAAAATTGAACATGCATTTCTCCTTAGTATTCCGCGAAAGCCCTGGACGCAGGGCATTTGTGTTCTCGAAGCACGGGCACTCTGGATCGGTATCGAAATCGATGATTCCTGACCGTAGCCGCTATCACCCTTCAAACAACTCCAACCAGTGCGCGACCTCGACGCCTTGGGGGGCCGTGGCCGCGAGTTGGATCGCGCAACCGCTGCACCCGGTGCTCACGGTGAGTTCGCTTTGTTCAGGCGCTAGACTCCAATACCGATCCGCTACCTGGGAGGACAAGCCTGGGGCGCTGAGTCGCATCACGCCGCCCATCCCGCAGCAAGCGTTTTCGGCCTCGGCAATCAGCCGTGTCGCGAACACGCCGCGCAAAAAAGCAGCATCCGGGTCTGGATTTGGAGCGTGACAAGGGCGGTGGTAGAGGACCGTTCCGTCTCCTCCAGCGCGAAAGTCTTGCGGATCGACCAGGCCGCTCAGAGGCTGAACCGCGGCTTCCCAGGCCAGTCGCTCCCGGTCGTCCTGAAAAAGGTCCTTTGACTTCGTGTAATCATGCAAAGCCGTAGTGCATGTGGCGCAGATGGTGAGCAGCGCAGGTCGCCCCCGTTCCCTCCACAAGACCACATTTTGAGACCGCATTTCGTCGTTCAAACCGGGTAATCCTGCCTGAGCCACCGTAAAACCGCAACATTGCCAATCCGGGAAGCCTTTCAGCCGATCATCCGCCGCCCCCAGCATCCGCACTGCGCTTTCCACCCACCAGGGTCTGGCGAATCGCGCCGTGCATCCGGGGAACAGCACGGCGTTCCCGGGCAAAACAGCTTCGTCGGCAACCCGCTCAAAGCCACCGGATGTCCGCTCCCGAGAAGGCCGACGCACCAAGGCCCGCGGCGCATCCATCATCCCGGCACCGAGTTGTTCCGGAAGCAACCCCGCGCAGCGGCCCACCAGCGGCCAAAGACTCTTGGCCTGGGTGATCCAGGTCCGCCAGACCCAGGCCTGCCACCCCGGATGACCGGCCTTCTCCTCCCGCAGCAGTTCCGGAAGATTTCGGCCTTGAGGACAACCATCCGCGCACCGTCCGCACCCCAGGCACAGCCCCAGCAGTTTGCTGGCCGCGGCCGGATCATGGAGATTGCCCTCCTCCAGTGCCTGGCGGATCAAAAAGGACTTGCCCCGAGGGCTCAACTCCTCCCGCCCCGTGGCCGCAAACAACGGACAGACGTCCAGACACTTGCCGCAAAGAATGCACGGCCGCGTCGAAGCGCCCGAGTTCGTGGGGTATGGTGCCGCGCGATTGGCAGGCCGAATCTGTTCTCTCATCGAAATCGAAATCGCTATCGAAATCGGAAAGTTACCAGAAATCGATTTCGATCACGATTTCGATTTCGATCACGATCCAGAGCGCCAGCGGCTCGAAAAAAATCTGCCTTGGCGCAATTGTGAAGGAGTGTGGACAACGGGAGACTCAATACGCCTTGCCCGGGTTCATGATTCCCTTAGGATCAAAGGCCCGCTTGATCAGGGAGAACAGGCCGCGCTCCACCGGGCCGACCTGCCGATGCAGCCAACCGCGCTTGGTCAGGCCCAGGCCGTGTTCTCCGGAAAGGACGCCGCCCAAATGGAGCACCAGTTCCAGCACGGCGTCCCGGACCTGGAACGCATGCTCCAGTTGGTTCTCGTCCGAGGCGTCGTGCATGATGTTTACGTGGATGTTGCCGTCGCCCAGGTGGCCGAAGGTCAGGATCGGCAAATCGTGGGCCCGACCGATGTCTCGGATGCCCAGAATGCCTTCGGCCACCTTGCCCCGGGGCAGGGAAACGTCTTCACTGATCTTGTCCGGGGCCAGACGAAAGGAGGCCGGGTTGATCAAGCGCCGCGCCTCCCAGAGCCGTTCCTCGTCCGAAGCATTCCGGCCCTCCTCAACAAATACCGGAGCATGCCCTTCCAAGGCGCTCCGGATCAAGGCCAGTTCCTCCAGCAACCCTTCCGGACGCCCGTCGCATTTGAGCAACAGGACCGCCTTGGTCCGATCATTCCAAGGAGAATCGGCGATTCGAGCCACGCAGTCCAGGACCTCTTCGGGCATCAATTCCATGGCCACGGGCAGAATCCCGGCCCGGAACACGGCCCGGGACGCGGCCAGCGCGTCGTCCAGGGACCGGTAACCGACCATCAGCGAGGCCTGGGCCGGAGGCAGGGGCAACAGCTTGAGCGTCAGCTTGGTGAAAAAAGCCAGGGTCCCGGCGGAGCCCACCAGCAGGCGGGTCAGGTCCAGGCCGACCACGTTCTTGTGCGTCCGGGCCCCGGTGTGGATCAGCTCCCCGCCGGGCAGCACGGCCTCGATGCCCAGAACGTAGTCCCGGGTCACGCCGTACTTCACGGCCCGCATCCCCCCGGCGCAGGTGGCCGCGTTGCCGCCCAGGGTGGAAAAGCGCACGCTGGCCGGGTCCGGAGGATAGTACAAGCCCCGGCTCTGAACCTGAGACTGAAAGGCCCCGGTGACCACCCCCGGCCCCACCTCGGCCGTGAAGTCGTCTTCCTGGATGTCCACTCGGTCCAGGGCCAGACAGGACACCACCACCCCTCCGCCCCGGGGCACGCACCCGGCCACCACGTTGGTCCCCCTGGCCCGGGGAAACAGCGGAATTTCTTCCCGATGCGCCCAGGTCAGAAGCTCCTTGATCTGCTCCACCGTCCGGGGACGCACCACGGCCCACGGCAAAGCGAACCGCCGACTGGCGTCCGCCCCGTACACGCAGGTCGCTTCCGGCTGCTCTAAATAGTCGTCGCCGGGAAACTGACCGCGAAGAAAGGCGCGTTGGGTGGGAGTTAGGGACATAAGGGTATGAAAATCACATCTCCCGGGCCAGATCCCGATCCATGGCCCGGCGTTTGAGATCCTCGCGCTGGTCGTGGTATTTCTTGCCTCGGGCCAGGCCGATTTCGACCTTGGCTCGTCCGGCCTTCCAGTACATTTTCAACGGCACCACGGTCAGGCCCTTCTGGGCAGTCTTGGCGCTCCAGGCGTCGATCTGGTGACGGTGCAGGAGCAATTTACGCGGTCGTTCCGGTTCGTGTCCGGTATGCACGGCGTGGGCGTACGGGGCGATATGCACGCCTACCAGTACCGCATCGCCGTCCTTCAACCGGACGTAACCGTCCTTGAAGCTGACTTTGCCGTCGCGCAAGGATTTCACCTCCGAGCCCATCAGGGCCAAGCCGGCCTCCAGAGTTTCCAGGATTTCGTACTCGTGGCGGGCTTTCTTGTTCTGGCCGATCAGCCGGGTTCCGTCGCTTTTCGGTTTCATCAGTACCCCTCGTCCAGCAGGGAAGAGTAAAACATCAGTTCACTGGGGTGGCGGCGAAAAATGCTGTCCTTGACCAGCTTGTTGTTCCTTCCTACGGTTTTGCTGGCCAGGACGTCCTTAAGCAGGGCCTTGCACTCCTCCATGGTCGCCTGGCGAATGATATGCTTGATCACCGGCACGGCCTGGGGGTTCATGCTCAGGCAGTCCACATGCATGCCCATGAGCACCGGAATGCAGTAGGGGTCCGCGGCCATTTCCCCGCAGATGCTCACCTCGATCCCGGCCCGGTGTCCGGCGTCCACTACGTACTTGATCATCCGGATCAGGGCCGGGTGCAGCGGTTGATAGAGATAGGAGACAAAGGAGTTGGTCCGGTCGATGCCCAAACTGTACTGGATCAGGTCGTTGGTTCCGATACTGAAGAAGTCCACCTCAGTGGCCAGGATGTCCGCCGTGATCATGGCCGAAGGCAACTCGATCATGATCCCCACGGGCATTTCCGGATTGTACTTCAACCCTTCCTTCTTCAGTTCCATCCGCACGCTGTTGAACACGGACTTGACCTGGCGCAATTCGCCCAACCCGGACACCATGGGAAACATCAAGGAGATGTTCTCGTGGACGCTGGCCCGCAATATGGCCCGCAACTGGACCCGAAACAGGTCCATATGGTGCAGACAGAACCGCACCGCCCGCAGACCCAAGGCCGGATTAGCCTCATCCAGGCCGCCGAAATGGTTCATGAATTTGTCCGCGCCCACATCCAGGGTGCGCAATACCACCTTGCCGGGAAACATGATCGAGGCCAGATCCTGGTACTCTTCCAGCAACTGCTCCTCGTCCGGCAGCTTGAGCCGGTTCAGATAGGAATACTCGGTGCGGTACAGCCCGACCCCCTCGCCGCCGTTGCCCAGTACCGAGGAGACCTCTTCCAGTAGCTCGATATTCGCGAAAACCTTGACCCGGTAGCCGTCGATGGTTTCCGCGGGCAGATGGCTGGAGCGGTTGATTCCGGCCTGGTACTCCTCGAACTGGTATTTCAAATCCGTGAAGCTGGCCAACTCCTCTTCGTCCGGCTCGACGATGATCCGCCCTTGCAGGCCGTCGATAATGATCAACTGCCCGTCCTGGATGGACTCCTCCAGGTCGGGGGCGCCGACGATGGCAGGAATCTGCATGGCCCGGGCGAGAATTCCGGTGTGCGAGGTCTTGCCCCCGGTGACCGTGGCGAAAGCCATGATCTTGCCAACTTCCAACTCCACCGTGTCCGCCGGGCTAAGGTCGTGAGCCAAAAGAATGATCCGGGTGTTAATGGACCGCAGGCTGTTCCCGGACTCGCCCAGCAGGTGCTGCTGAACCCGGCCCGCCACCAGGCGGACGTCCTGAATCCGTTCCCGGATGTAGGCGTCCTCAATGCTGCGAAAAACCGTTTCAATGTCCGCCACGGCCTTTTCCAAGGCCCACTCCGCGTTCAACTGCATGCTCTGGATGTAAGCCTTGGCCGATTCCAGCAGCTTGGGGTCTTGGAGCATCATGATGTGCGAATCGATGATCCGGGCGTGCTCCAGCAATTCCGCGGGCACGCGGCCCTGAATATCCTCAAGTTCGACCAAAGCCCGCGAAAAGGCATGCTCCACTCGGGACAGCTCGCCCTGCACGTCGCCGTCCGGAATGTTATGGCGCGGGATGTTACGGGCTCGGCCGCGATTCAGAAAAAACGCCCGCCCCAGGGCCACGCCGGTGGAGACGGGAATTCCTTGGATTACATGGAGAGCCACTAGCGCTCCTCTTCAAAACGGTTCAGAAACAACTGCTCGAGCTGCTCCAGGGCCGCCTGGGCGTCCTCTCCCTGGGCCTTCAATTCCACGGCGCACCCCGGCCCCAAGGCCAGGGTCAACAGATCAAGAATGCTCTTGGCGTCCACCTCCTGCTCCTGAGAAAGCAGGGTGATCCGCGACGAATATTTTTGAGCCTCCCGGGCCAGACGAGCCGCCGGACGGGCATGCAGCCCCAGCTCATTGGCCACGAAGACCTTCCGACTCACCACATCAAGTGTTTCCATACAGTCGTCAACCTGATTGGAGGTTTTCACGGGCGGCGTCTCCAGAATGCCGACATCAACGCTCCCGAATCCCATCTTCACCTTCCGACTCTCATATCTCGCTTTCTCTCTTTAGCCTTCCGAATTCCGACTCCCGACTCCTGAATTCTGACTCCTGAATACGCCTCACAGCCCCCCGCTCCAAGCGGTCCACAGCCCGACCCAGACTGCAAGAAAGGCCAACACGAACCAAGCCCTGGACACGCGCAGCCGGAAATATCCGAAAGCACAGCACAGCACCACGGCAGTCCAAAAAATCCACGTCCATTCCGGGCCTCCCTCGACGTACAGTTCGGGCCAGAGCAGCCACCAAAGCAGAAGCAACAGCCCGGCGTTGACCAGTTTGATCCGCTGTCCCCAGTTGATCAGGTTCCAGCGCTTCAGTCGTCTCAAGTACGCGATGCCCTCCCGAAATCCGCCGACAAAGGTCGCCAGCTTGAACACCTGCACACCCAGAAAACAGCAGATCAGCCATGTCCACGCCAATCCCGTCCATCCATGTGCAAGCAGCAGCGTCAGAACCAGGACGAAAAAAACCAGGGCCGCGCCGCTGAAAAAAGAATCGCCCAGGGCTGACAGGGTGTAGGTCGTGGTGTTCTTGACCCGTTGCAACATGGGCGGCGGAAGCACTCCTCGGGCGATGTCCCGTTCCAGGGACAAAAAAATGCCCGCCAGAAGCGGCGTCCAGAAGGGATGGGTATTGTAGTGTTGCAGAGACCGACGCCGGGCTTTGCGCAACTCCTGGGCATTGCGATGAATGGCGGTCAAACCTGGCTCAAGGGCCAGCGCCAAACCAACGTTCTGCATTCCGCGAGTGTTGTAGTTGGCACCGACAAGATAGGTGCGCAGGTACGTGCGCAGCATGACCCGAAAGCTGAGGGAGGAAGGAAAAGTGTCCGAAGAGGACCGGGAGGCTGTCACGGGGCTGGTCATGGGGTCCTCGAGTCGGGAGCGGCCCGGGCCAGGGCGATCAACCTGGCGTAGACCTCCTTGGAAGACCAGCCATGAGCCATGGCCGCAACCCGAGCGGCCACCTGCTTTGGCGGGCCGACCGGCATTTCCTCCGACAACATCTGGTCCACATCCACGTCCAAGGTCTTCTCCGGAGGTTCCGGCGGTCCAACGAGCACGGTTATCTCACCGCGAGGGTCCCACTCCATGTTCTGATGGTTTTCCAAACGCCCCAGAATAATCTGCTCATGCTCCTTGGTCAATTCACGGGCCAGGCAAAGCTCCCGCGGCCCCAGACATTCAAAGGCTGTTTCAAGTGTATCGCGCAGTCGGGAGTTACGCTCAAAAAATATCAGGGTGGTGGCCGCTTCGGACCACGAGAGGAACAGCCGTTTTTGGTCCCCGGCCTGTCGAGGCAAAAAACCCAGGAAGGTGAATGGAGAGGGAGGAAGGCCGGAAGCGCACAAGGCGGCCACCGGAGCGCATGGACCGGGGACCGGAGAGACCGGGATTCCGGAGTCGAGACAGGCCCGGACCAGACGATACCCCGGATCGCCGATCAGCGGGGTACCGGCGTCGGAAATCAGGGCCACGTCGCGCCCCTGTTCCAGAACGCTCAGGACCGCGGGAATCCGGTCCCGCTCATTGTGCTCGAAAAAACTGCGCAGAGTCCCTTTGGGTACGACGCCGTGGCGCTGAAAAAACAATCCGGCCCGGCGGGTGTCCTCGGCCAGAATCAGGTCCGCGCCTTCCAGCGCCTCTTTGGCCCTGGGCGAAAAGTCACCAGGGTTGCCAAGGGTTCCGGCCACGACCCAGAGTCTGGGGGAAGGAAAAGGCATCGGGAATGTGCTCCAGTCGGTGTCCCTGGGGGGTGTGGATCACCGCGACCACGTCGAATCGGCATGGCCGCTCCCACCAGTCGCGCCGGCTGAGATAGTAGCTGGCGGCCCGGGTCAACTTGGTGATTTTGGAGCGGTTTACGCTCTGGGCCGGAGAGGTGCGGGCGCAAGTCCCTCGGGTTCGGACTTCGACGAAAACCACGGTGTCCTGGTCCAGGCAGATTACGTCCACTTCGCCGACTTGGCAGCGCCAGTTGCGCTCCAGAACATGAAACCCCAGGCCCTTCAGCAATTGAACCGCGGCGTCCTCTCCGGCCCGGCCCTGGGCTAGATGCCCGGCAACCATAGCTGTTCCGGTGGGTGCCCCTGCAACATTTCTGGTCGCGCGCCTGAATCCGTCGGGGCCAAAACCCCTTTGAAGGTCAGCCGGTGCACAGGAGCCGGTCCCAGGCGGCGCAGGGCCTCCAGGTGTCGGGCCGTGGGGTAACCTTTATGAATCGCCAAGTCATAACCCGGATGGCGGCGATCCAGAAAAGTCAGGAGCTTGTCGCGAAAGGTCTTGGCCAAAATGGACGCGGCGGAAACAGCCGGAATCGTGGCGTCCGCCCTGACCACTGCCTGTTGGGGCATTTCCAGTGGAACCCGATGCGGCCCGTCCACGATCAACGCTTCCGGGCGAACTTTCAGGGTGCGCACCGCGCGGCTCATGGCCAGCAGGGATGCCCGCAGGATGTTCACCCGCTCGATTTCCCGCGGCCAAGCAAGCCCCAGGGACCAGGCCACGGCCTGCTCCCGAACGGCCCGAGCCATGCGCTCCCGCGCCTCGGCCCGAAGCTTTTTGGAATCGGTCAGACCGGGCAGATCGTAGGACTCGGGGAGAATGACCGCCGCGGCCACAACGGGCCCGGCCAGGCATCCCCGCCCGGCCTCGTCCAACCCGGCGGTCGGACCGAAGCCGCGCGACATTTCTTCACCGGCCAAAAGTCCGGAGAAACTACCGGAAATATTTCCGGACAGTCGCCCGTCCACGGGCCGACACGTTGGCCCGGGCATGAAACCTAGTTATCCCAGGCGTTCTTGGACTTGATCCGGCTGGCCTTGCCCCGGAGCTTGCGCAGGTAGAAAATCCGGCTGCGACGGACCCGGCCCTCGCTGAGAACTTCCACGCGCTCTATGAAGGGGGAATGCAGGGGAAAAATCCGCTCCACGCCGATCCCGTCGGACATTTTGCGCACGGTGAAGGTGGCGTTGGTGGTGCCGCGATGCCGACAGAGCACCACGCCTTCGAACATCTGAATCCGTTCCTTGTCCCCTTCGATGATCCGGACATGCACCTTGACCGTGTCTCCGGCCTTGAACTGCGGAATGTCCATGCGCATCTGGGAATATTCAATCTTTTTCATCAAATCCATGACCAAGTCTCCTTATGAATCAAATAAAAGTATTCGCGTCCGAACGATACAAGGCCGAACATCAGCCGTCGTCGCCCAGGATCCGGTCCAGCATAATGGCCGCGGCGGCGCGTACCGAAAGATGATTGTAGTCGCTGAAGCAGCGTACTGGGCGCAAGGTTCCGACGCAGTGTTCCAGCACTTCCGGGGCCAACCCGTACCCCGTGCCCAGGACCAGTAAAACCGGCTGGTCCTCCAGCAGGTCACGGGCCTGAGGATAGGTCAGGCTCCCCGCTCCTCGGGCAGAAGTGGCAACCAGCATCGGCCGCTTCCCACACCGCTCGGCCACCGCGTCCGCGGCCTGCTCCAGGCCGTCCACGACGCGCACCAAGCTCAGTGCTTCCCCACGATCCGGGTTTGCCGTAGCCCCCGGCCCGCTCAGCCAGTGGCCCAGCAGACGTTCAGCCAACTGCTGTTGGTCCCGCAAGGGGGTGCAGATGAAATATCCGCCTAGGCCGTACGTACGAGAACAGCGGGCAATATCGTGGATGTCCAGATTTGTCAAAGAAACCGCCCCGCTCTGCCCGAACTTGTTCAGGACCGGAGCATGGACCAGGGCCAGGAAACAATTCCTGGCCGCTCGTCGCCGTCCCTTGGCCAACTCTTTCAAGGTCCGGACGTCCCCGGATTCCAGGGTGGCCCTAGACAGCAAGTCCGGACGCGACTCCAGGGTAGCCCGCAAAGACTCCTCTCGTCGCCAGGCCGCGACCTTGGCATGGTCCCCGGACAGCAGAATCTCCGGCACCCGCAAATCTTCAAAAACCTCAGGCCTGGAAAAGTGCGGATACTCCAGCAGGCCGCCCACGAAACTCTCGTCCGCCGACGACTCCTCGTGGCCCATGAATCCGGGCAGGAGCCGGGACACCGCTTCCAGGACGTGCAGGGCCGGCGTCTCCCCGCCATTGAGGACCACGCCGCCCACGCTGACCTTTTCCAGGGGAAACAGAGAATCCAGACGATGATCGACGCCCTCGTACCGCCCGCAGATCAGGGTAACGTCCGGTTCTTGGGCCAGGGACGCGGCCAGGTCGTGATCCAAGGGCCGCCCTTTGGGACACAGCAGGACCATCCTGCCGGGGGCTTCCAGGGACCGCAGAGTCGCCGCCAGCGGCGGAAGGGTCATGACCATTCCCGGCCCGCCGCCGTAAGGCCGGTCGTCCACGCTGCGATGCCGATCCACGGCGAAATCCCGCGGATTGATCAACCGAACCGTGACCGTCTCCTGCTCCAGAGCCTTTCCCAGCAGGCCGCATTGCAGCGCCGAAGCGAAAAACTCCGGAAAAAGCGTGACAATGTTGAACCGCATGCCGCCTGAGTCCTGGATCTTAGCACATTTTAATACAAAGCTTTTTTTTCGGTGTCGGAATCGGTATCGACACTGATTGTTCGTCTATACACTAATTCGACCCCGATACCGACTCCGACACCGAGAACTGCCTTTCTTCGTGCGAATACTGCTTTACCGAAGGAGAAGTGGCATTATCCTTCTTCGCCCAGATACAATTCCAGCAGCCCCGGCGGCGGATCGATGCACACCGTGGCCGTGGCCCTGTCCGCTTCCAGGACGAAGTCCTGGTGCGCTGGAAAAAGCACCTCTTGGCCCGACTCGGCGCGTATGCTCCAGATTTCCTGGCCGACCCCGGCCCCGGTGCCTGTGTTGACGCTCTCGATCCGGCCCAGTTGTTTGCCGGATGGCAGCAGCACCCGCATGCCGATCAGCTCATGAATGAAAATGTCGTCTTCCGAACGGTCGGGCAGATCCTCGGGGCGCGCCAGCAACTCAGCCCCGCGAATCTGTTCCACTTCATCCCGTCCCTGGATCTGGTCCAGGCGCAGCAGAAGTCGTGCGTTGTGCATTCTCCAGGAGGTCACGGCCACGGGACGCGGACGATCTCCGGGAGAACGGCGCAGGTACAGACGCGGGACATGGGCAAAAAAATCAGGGGAGTCCACGTGCACTTTGACACTGAACTCCCCTGCCAAACCGTGCGGCTTGATCACCTCTCCGACCAGGACCAACGGTTGCCCGGACATCGTGAACCCGCCTATTCGATGATTTCCAGCGCCACCCGCTTGTCGGCCTTGGCCGAGGCGGCGGCAAGAATCGTACGCAGGGCCTTGGCCGTGCGGCCTTGCTTGCCGATCACCTTGCCCAGGTCTTCCTTGGCCACGCGCAATTCCACCACGGAGGACTGCTCGCCCTCCACCAGGGAGACCTGCACGGCCTCGGGCTGATCCACCAGGGACGTGGCAATATATTCGATGAGTTCCTTCATGCCGTCTTTACTCCGTAAAAGCTCATCGACGTGGAACAGCTCGAAAAAACGCCAAAGCCCGCGATGCTTGAAACACGCGGCAGGCAGGCGTTTTTCAACGAACTGCTAGGCCTGGGCTTGATTGAAACCCACTCTGGCCAACAGCGAACGAACCGTGTCCGTGGGCTTGGCGCCCTTGGCCATCCATTCGCGAACCTTGTCCGTGTCGATCTTCAGTTCGTTGGGCTCTTTCATCGGGTTGTAGTAGCCGAGAAAATCCAAAGCGCGGCCGTCGCGGCGGGTTTCGCTGTTCAAGGCCACGATGCGGTAAAACGGCTTCTTCTTGGAGCCCATCCGGGTCAGTCTGATTCTCATTGCCATTGCTGCGTTCCTCTCTTCAAGTTGATCTGAAATGGTGTCGTGAAATGGGAGCGTGGATTTGCGCCGGTGCATGTCAGCGGCGTTTTTTCTTGCGCCGTTCCTTTTTCTTCTTGGTCGCGGACTTGGTCCCGTGCTTCGACATGCCCGCGGGAAGCGTCAGGCCGCCAGGGCCGCCCATGCCGCCGGGCAAGCTCATCCCCCCGGGGCCGGAGGGCATCTTCATGCCTCCAAGACCTCCCCCGCTGGTCATTTTCTTCATCATCTTCTGCATCTGCTCGAAATTTTTCAACAGGGCGTTTACGTCCTGGACTTTCACGCCGCTGCCCTTGGCCACCCGAAGCTTGCGGTTCGCGTTCATCAGCTTGGGGTTCTTGCGCTCCGTCGGGGTCATGGAGTTGATGATCGCCTCCATGCGGCCCATCTCCTTTTCCGGCATCTTCATCTCGCCAAGCTGCTTGCGAAGGTCGCCCATGCCCGGAATCAGCTTGAGCATGCCCTCCAGGGAACCGAGTTTGCGCAACCGTCGCATCTGGGTGCGAAAGTCCTCCAGGTTGAACTCGGCCTTCTGCATCTTTTTCTGCAGGGCCTCGGCTTCATCCTGGTCGATGGAGCCCTGGGCCTTTTCGATCAGCGAGAGGATGTCGCCCATGCCCAGAATGCGTGAAGCCACGCGGTCCGGATGAAAGGCCTCCAAGTCGCTGACCTTTTCACCCATGCCCACGAACTTGATCGGCTTGCCGGTCACGGACTTGATGGACAGAGCCGCGCCGCCCCGGGCGTCGCCTTCCATCTTGGTCAGCACGATGCCGGACAGATCCAGAAGCTCGTCGAACTTGACCGCCACGTTCACCGCATCCTGACCGGTCATGGCGTCGGCCACAAAGAGAATTTCCTGAGGATTCATGGCCTGTTTCACGGCTACCAGCTCTTCCATCAGCAATTCGTCGATGTGTAGCCGCCCGGCCGTGTCCACGAGGAGCACATCCAGACCCTCACGGATCGCCTCGTCCCGGGCCTGAAGACAGATGTCCACGGGCCGCATCTGGGCAGTGGAGGCAAAGGCCGGAACGTCCAGTTGGGAGGCCAGCTTGTGGAGCTGATCAATGGCTGCGGGGCGGTAGACGTCCGCGGGGACCAGGTAGGGGGAACGCTTCACCCGGCGCAGATGCAGGGCCAGCTTGGCCGCGGTGGTCGTCTTTCCCGAGCCTTGCAGTCCGACCAGCATGATGACCACCGGCGGCTTGCCCTGGAGCTGCAGCCCCAGATGCTCGCCGCCCAGCAAATCGACCATCTCGTCGTGGACGATCTTGACCACCTGCTGACCGGGCGTCAGACTGCCCAGGACGTCCTGCCCCATGGCCCGTTCCCGGACCCGGTCCACGAAGTCCTTGACAACCTTGAAATTGACGTCCGCTTCCAGCAAGGCCAGACGCACCTCGCGCAAGCCTTCCTGGATGCTCTTCTCATCCAGCCGGCCGTGGCCGCGGATTTTTTTGAAGACGGATTGCAGACGATCCGCTAAACTGTCGAACATGGGGTATCCGGACTTGAAGCTTCTAGAGACAAAACGAAAACGTATGGCATTATCCGAGAGCCGGACCGGAGTCAACCGCCCGTAAAACGTCAAGGCAATACGGACTCGTCATGCCGTTTTTGTAATCCGACCTTGCAAAAATGCACGTTTTTTGAAACATTCCCACCGCGCAAGAGTTCGACGCGGAACCCGGAAAAACCAGGAAGATCCAGGAAAACCGCTGGATTCCGGCCATGGCACATCCGTTGCTTATAAACCTTTTCGTCGCTGGATTCCGCGCACGGCAACCCGGCAATCAGACCCGACAATCACGTTCGTCGCCAAGACCCTCACCCCGAAACGTTTCCGCTTGGAGGAACCCAATGCTCAAGACCTTGTCCTCGCTGTCTTCCCGCATCACCCTGAGTTTGTCCACGCTGTGCCTATGCCTGGGCCTGTCCCTTGTCCTGGCCGCCTCCGCCTCGGCCCAGACCCCGGTCCGCTTCACCCTGGACTGGAAGTTCGAAGGACCCATCGCGCCGTACCTCCTGGCCCATGCCCGAGGTTATTTCGCGGAGGAAGGTCTGAACGTGACCATTGATTCCGGGACCGGGTCGGCCGGGGCCGTGAATCGGGTCGCCTCCGGAGCCTACGACGTCGGCTTCGCGGACATCAACGCCATGATCGAGTTCAACGTGGGCAACCCGGACCAAGCCCTGAAGGCCGTGTTCATGGTTTACGATCACCCGCCCTTCGCCATTTTCACGAAAAAGGAAAGCGGCATCCAGACCCCGGCGGACCTGGCCGGCAAGACCCTGGGCGCGCCGGTCTTCGACTCCCCCCGCAAGACCTTTTCCGCCTTTGCCGCGGCCACCGGCCTGGATGCCGACGCCGTGAACTGGACCTCCATGGACCCGCCCCTGCGCGAGCCCATGCTGCTGCGCGGCCAGGTGGACGCCATCTCCGGCTTCTATTTCACCAGCCTGCTCAACCTGGAGAACCTGGGCATTCCCGCCGACGAACTGACGGTCTTCCTGTATCCGGACTACGGCGTAAATCTGTACGGCAACGCCATCATCGTCTCCCCGCAATTGGCCGCCCAGCCCGAAGTGGTCAAGGGCTTCCTGCGCGCCGTGGTTCGGGGTTGGGCTGAAACCCTGGAAGATCCAGCAGCGGCCATCGCCTACGTCCGCCAGCGGGACGGCCTGATCGACGTGGACCTGGAAACCCGTAGACTGAAGTTGGCCATCGAGACCAGCGTGGCCACGGAATACGCCGCTGCCAACGGCATGGGCGACGTGGACGACGAGCGCCTGGCCAAGGCCATCGCCGAAGTGGTCAACGCCTTTGATCTCTCCACAACACCCGCTCCGGAAGCTGTTTTCGACCGCTCCTTCCTGCCCGATCAAGAAACCCGGTCCATCTTCTAAGGGCGATCTTCCACCCCATGACATCGCAAGCAGATCACGCGGACCCGCACGGCCAAACCGGCCGTGCGGGCCTGTTCGTTGAAATCAAGGACGTCGACCTGGCCTATGGCGAGGACGCCGAGAGCCTGGCCGTCCAAGGACTGAACCTGGATATCCGCGAAGGGGACTTCGTGGCCGTGGTCGGACCGTCGGGATGCGGCAAGTCCACCCTGCTCAAGCTGGTCACCGGGCTGATGCCTCCGACCAAGGGCGCGGTCTTCGTGGACGGCAACCGGGTCAACGGCACGCTCTCCTTCGTTGGCATGGCCTTCCAGAACCCCACCCTCCTGCCCTGGCGCGACACCCTGCGCAACATCATGCTCCCCCTGGAAATCGTGGAGCCCCACCGCGGCCGACTGCGCAAGGAAAAGGCCGCCTATCTGGAACGAGCCCGCAACCTGTTGCGGACCGTGGGTTTGGCGCCCTACGAATCCAAGCAACCTTGGGAACTCTCCGGCGGCATGCGCCAGCGGGCCAATCTCTGCCGCGCCCTGATCCACGATCCCCGGCTGCTGATGCTGGACGAGCCTTTCGGGGCCCTGGACGCCTTCACCCGTGAAGAATTGTGGTGCGTGCTGGCCGATCTGCGCCGCGCCAAGCAGCTCACCGTGGTCCTGGTGACCCACGACCTGCGCGAGGCCGTGTTCCTGGCGGACACGGTCCACGTGATGAGCAGCCGCCCGGGACGCATCGTGCACAGCCGCCGCGTGGACCTGCCCAAACCGCGCACCCTGGAAACCTGCTACGAACCGGCCTTCGTGGACATCGTCCACGAGCTGCGCGGCCACATCGAACGCGTGCGCTGCGACGGCCCCCAAGGAATCGCCGATGTCCCCACTGCGTAAAAACCTGGAGCGCTACTCCCCGGTGATCGTCACCGTGGCCATGTTCGTGGCCTGGGAAGCCGTCTCCCGGCTGGCTAAAATCCCCAGCTACATCCTGCCGCCGCCCAGCGAGGCCGTGATGGCCGGATACGAGTTCGCCGGCCCCATCAGCAAGCACGCCTTGCAGACCCTCTACACCACCCTGGCCGGATTCGGGCTGGCCGTGGTCTTCGGCATGCTCGTGGGCGTGATCATCGGCTCGTCCAAACTGCTCTACCGGGCCTTTTACCCGATCCTGATCGGCTTTAATTCCGTGCCCAAGGTGGCCCTGGTGCCCCTGCTGGTGATCTGGTTCGGGATCGGCACGGTTCCGGCGATCATCACCGCGTTTTTGATCTCCTTCTTTCCCGTGGTGGTCAACGTGGCCACCGGCCTGGCCACCATCGAGCCGGAGTTGGAGGACGTGCTGCGGGTCCTGGGCGCGTCCAAGCTGACCATTCTGCTCAAGGTGGGCATCCCCAATTCCATGCCCTATTTCTTCGCCTCCCTGAAAATCGCCGTAACCCTGGCCTTTGTCGGCTCGGTAATTTCCGAAACCGTGGCCTCCAACGAGGGCATCGGCTACCTGATGATGTCCGCCAGCGCCCGGTTCAACGTTCCCCTGGTCTTTGCCGGACTGATCGTCATCGCGGCCATGGGCATCGGGATGTACGCCATCTTCGCGGCCCTGGAAAAGCGGACCACGGGTTGGGCCTTTCGAAGCTAACCCTTCATCGAGGAGTCGCTCATGACCACGGGCCACGCCGTCACGCCGCCCTTTCCCCAAGGTCCCTTCGTCACCCACGCCGTCTGCCAAATCTGCGCCAGGACCGTCGCCCCCAATGATATGGGCTACGTCTGCCCCGACCATGCCGGAGACCTCAAGAACGAGGGCATCCTGGACCTGCGCTACGACTACCAGGCGGCCCGATCCGCGTTCACCCCGGAAGCCCTGGCCCGGGGCCCTGAAACCCTGTGGCGCTACCGTTCCCTCCTCCCCCTGCCCCTGGACGCCGAAACACCGCCCCTGACCGTGGGCTGGACGCCCCTGTACGAGTCGCCGCGCCTGGCCAGGCTGCTGGGCGTGGCCCGGGTGCGGATCAAGGACGAAACCCGCCAACCCACGGCCTCGCTCAAGGACCGGGCCAGCGCCCTGGCCGTTGCCCAGGCCAAGTCCATGGGCCTGACCACCGTGGCCTGCGCCAGCACGGGCAACGCCGCCGCGGCCCTGGCCGGCATGGCCGCGTCCATGAACCTGGAGTGCGTGATCTTCGTGCCCGCCTCGGCCCCCCAGGCCAAGGTGGCCCAACTGCTGGCCTTCGGAGCCCGGGTCTTCACCGTTCAAGGCAGCTACGACGACGCCTTTGACCTGTGCATGGCCGCCTGCCAGGTCCGTCCCTGGTACAACCGCAATACCGCCTACAACCCCTTCATGACCGAGGGAAAAAAAACAGCCGCGTACGAAATCGCCGAACAGTCCGGCTGGGAGGTCCCGGACCGGGTCTTCGTCGGCGTGGGCGACGGCTGCATCATCGGCGGCCTGCACAAAGGCTTCGCCGACCTGAAAGCCCTGGGCCTGACCACCCGCCTGCCCCGACTGATGGGCGTTCAGGCCGCGGGCAGCGACTACCTCCACCAAGCCTGGCACAACAACGAAGACCCGCTGACCAAACCCGCCATCCCGGCCCACACCGTGGCCGACTCCATCTCCGCCGGCCTGCCCCGCGACCGCCTCAAAGCCCTGGCCGCGGTCCGGGAAACCCACGGCGCGTTCATCAAGGTGGACGACCCAACCATCCTCCAAGCCATCCCCACCCTGGCCCAAAACACCGGCGTCTTCGCCGAACCCGCAGGCGCCGCAGCCCTGGCCGGTGCCCTGACCGCCACCCAAGCCGGAAATCTTTCCCCCGAGGAAACCATCTGCCTGCTGATCACCGGCTCCGGCCTAAAGGATGTCGCCTCGGCCATTCAGGCCTGTTCGGACCAGAACCTTTCACCGACGCCGGTGTCTGTTGGGCGGAGAGGTCTGGACCAAGTCTTGGATGTATTGACAGCGCGGTAGATCGATACGGTTGAAAGATGACGCGCAATATCTTTCCCCGGCGAACCTTGATGAACACCTGCAAAAACCTGTATAATCAGGCTATTATCCCTAAAGTGGAGTATCTATGAAACTTTACGCATTTGCATCAAAAAATCTTACGAATATCTGGGCAGGAGTTGGTGCGCGGATGTGGGCCGTGGCAGAGACGTCTGAAAACGATATGAAAACACGCACTACAAAGTCGCGTTCAATGCAGATTGGTGCGTCTGGAATTCTATATTGCAACGAAACGCATAGTTTTACTACACCGTTTCTAGTCTATTCGCCTCCTAATCCTGATCAAGTGGTAACAGGTATCTGGCCTGAAAGATGGAGGCTTCCATTTCGCATACTACCACTAGGAAATCCGGAACGTCAGATGCACAAAGATACTGCTTCGAAAAAGCTTCGAATTCTGTCGAATATGGGCCAAGGTGGTATCTCCGCAGCCATGCATATCACCGGAACCACCGTATTTGTACCGAAAGAAATTCCAGATGAAGATTGGGCCACTCTTCTCTCGAATTTGGCATCAATCTAAAAAACGTTGGCTTCGAAGAAATAATCGCTACTCATCACATCTTTTTCGTTAACCTGCAAAACGGATTTGCGATCCTCGAAAACATCGCAACAATCTTGCGCTCATCGTATAGAGTTTTTTCCATATTTATTTCCAAAGCACAAATCAACAATCATACGCGATTATTAAATTTCATTTACAAATTGCAAGACATTTTCCGTTTTAATATCGTAATCTTTCGCAACAATTATCGCTTCAAAATCACGTTGAATTGCCATAGAATCTTCCACATCCACCGCACATAGCCAGCTAAAGTATTTTTAAATTCTCCTCACCACAGCTTGAAGGATATCCTGATGCGTAAAAACACGGAGATAACGGTTCTAAATGCAACAGTGCGGGTGCAGCGGATTGAGAGGGAGGATTTTATTTCCCTCACCGATATCGCCAAACACAAGAACTCGGATGACCCCCGTTTCGTCATTCAGAACTGGATGCGAACGCGTTCATCCATCGAATTTCTGGGAATTTGGGAGGTCTTGAACAACCCTGATTTTAACCGTGTGGAATTCGACACGGTTAGAAATGAGTCGGGAAGCAACGCTTTTGTGATGACGCCGTCCAAGTGGATCGAGCTAACTGGCGCCATAGGCATTTTATCCAAAGCCGGCCGCTACGGTGGGACGTATGCTCATCGCGACATCGCCTTCGAGTTCGCCTCCTGGGTTTCCGTGGAGTTCAAGCTCTACCTGATCAAAGAGTTCCAACGGCTCAAGGAGACCGAGCAGGCGCAGTTGGGCTGGGACATCAAGCGCAATCTTGCCAAGATAAATTACCGCATCCACACCGATGCCATCAAGGCGTACCTCATCCCGCCGAAGCTGACCGGCCAACAGGTCAATCTGGTCTATGCCAACGAAGCTGACGTGCTGAACATGGCGCTTTTCGGCATGACGGCCAAGCAATGGCGGGACGCGAATCCCAAGGAAAAAGGCAATATCCGCGATCAGGCCAACGCGGCCCAACTGGTTTGTCTGGCCAACCTGGAAAATTTGAACGCTCTGTTCATCAATGAGGCCGTTGAACAATCCGAACGGCTGCGAAAGCTGAACCGCATCGCCATCGAACAAATGGAAATCCTGGCCACCGACCGGAGCATCAAACGGCTGGAAGGTGGAGTCATCAATGCGTCCTCAAGGTCTGTAGATTAACTCCTGGTTGAAATATCTCAACAGCCCACGCACCGCATACAGCCAAGGAGCCTCCTTTGCACCCCGCCAAAGTCCACCGCGACCGTCTTCACGAACTGACGGATCTGCCGAACATCGGACGGGCCATGGCCGAGGATCTTCGGCTTTTGGGAGTTCACCGGCCCGAACAGCTCAAAGGCATGGACCCGCTGGAAATGTACGAGCGCCTCCAGACCGTCACCGGCAAACAGCAAGACCCCTGCGTAATCGACGTGTTTCTCTCCGTGACCAGGTTCATGAACGGCGAAGCGCCCCGGTGCTGGTGGGAATATACGCGGGAGCGGAAGCAAATGCTGGAATCCGCCCGTTGATTTTCACGCCATGAGCGCCGTCTGGCCACCATCGACGTCCCCCTAGATCACCCCGGCCCGCTCTCCTCAAGCCATTGAGGCTTGAAGCACGCTCCTTCTGCTGGTAACTACCCAAGACAGCCTGCCTGAGAATCCACCCTCCCTGACACACGGGCGGCTCCGCTTAGCAAGCGGTGGACGACACGACACCGATCTCACCAACAATCTTTACTGAAAAAGGAACTCATCATGTCCGCGGCCATCGATCTGACCATCAACGAAGCCGGGCTGGACCGGGCCGTGGAACGGGCCCGGGAGCGCGGCGTCATCATTCCCACCTTTGCCCAGATGCGCGACCCGCAAACCATCCCCGCGGCCATGCGCGAGAAGCTGTCCCGCCTCGGCCTCTGGGACCTGGACCCGGCCAACCTGTTCCGGATCACCTGGCGCAACGAGCCCACGGCCTCGGGCGGCGGATTCGGCGGAGTCAACCATCTGGTTCTGCCCCCGGCGCTGACCGGTGCGCCCTGCCGGATCGTGGTCCTCACCGGCAAATGGTTCCCCACGGGCGCGCACAAGGTCGGCGCGGCCTTTGGCTGCCTCGCGCCCCGGCTGGTCACCGGCCAGTTCGATCCCAGCACCCAGAAGGCGGTCTGGCCCTCCACGGGCAACTACTGCCGGGGCGGGGCCTATGATTCGGCCCTGCTGGGCTGCTCCTCCATCGCCATCCTGCCCGAGGGCATGAGCCGGGAGCGCTTCGAATGGCTGACCACGGTGGCCGGGGAGATCATCAAGACGCCCGGATCGGAATCCAACGTCAAGGAAATATTCGACAAGTGCCATGAGCTGCGCGCTTCCGGCGACGACGTGGTCATCTTCAACCAGTTCGACGAGTTCGGAAACTACCTCTGGCACCACGAGATTACCGGCCCGGCCCTGGAAGAGGTCATGACCGGGCTGACGGACAAGCCCTCCCGGATTCGCGGCCTGATCCTGGCCACCGGCTCGGGCGGCACCCTGGCCGCCGGGGACTACCTCAAGGCCCGCTTTCCGGCCCTGAAAATCGCGGCCTGCGAGGCCGGCCAGTGCCCCACCCTGCTCTTCAACGGCTTTGGCGAGCACCGCATCGAGGGCATCGGCGACAAGCACGTGCCCTGGGTGCACAACGTCAAGAACACGGACATGATCCTGGCCATCGACGACGAGGCCCCCATGCAGCTCATCCGCCTGGCCAACGAGGAAGCCGGACGCGAGTACCTGACCTCACGGGGCGTGGCCCCGGCCCTGGTGGAACAGCTGGACCTGATCGGCATCTCCGGCTGGTCGAACATCATTTCCGCGGCCAAGTTCGCCAAATGGTTCGAGCTGGGGCCGGACGACCTGGTGGCCACAGTGGCCACGGACTCCATGGAAATGTATGGTAGCCGCCTGGAAGAACTGGCCGCCGAGCGCGGGCCCTTCAGCCCCACGGACGCCGCCGTGGCCTTCGAACGCCACCTCCTGGGCCAGGGCCTGGACAACCTCCTGGAACTGAACCACTGGGACCGCAAGCGCGTCCACAACCTGAAATACTTCACCTGGGTCGAGCAACAGGGCAAGACCTTTGAGGAAATCCAGGCCCAATGGTACGACGAGGACTACTGGACCAGCATCCCCCGCCAACTGCCGGAGATCGACCGGCTGATCGAGGCGTTCAATGAACGGGTGGGGTTGTTGGCGGGACTTGGAGAGAATTGAAAATGATCGTGGAGAAAAAAATAGATGCAATCCGTAAGCACTGAGACAAGTATCTCAGGACCTGAAGTGACCGACATCTCCCCGGTCGGCCTCAGGCTCATGTACGCCGGAAAGGAATACTTGCTGAGCTATGACGACTTCCCCTGGTTCCTGGAAGCTCCAGTTCAGAAGGTGTTCCGCGTCATTGAAGAGAGATCGGGGCATTTGAGGTGGCCTGAACTCGATATCGACTTGCCCCTGGACTCGATCAAACGCCCCAAAGCATTCCCGATGGTTTACGAACCACCTATAGCCTACGGACAATACGACAACAATGCCAATTCCGAACTCAACCTCGGCCTGAAACAAGCAAGCAAGGGCACTGAGGCTCGACGAGGAGGACTTGCAATGGTTAAAGAGTTCAATGTGGTGATTGAGTTGGACGAAGACGGTTATTATGTCGCCTCGGTGCCAGCCCTCCGCGGATGCCATACCCAAGCTAAATCGCTGGACACACTGATGAAGCGAATCAAGGAAGCTATCGAGCTGTGTCTGGAAGTTGAAGAACCTGTTTCCAGTCAGTTTATAGGTGTTCAACGTATCTCAATACCTGCATGACTTCTTTTTCAACGCCAACTGGAAAGCAACTCGTCAAGGCACTTTGCCTCCTTGGCTTCGAGTTGATTCGCATCAAAGGAAGCCACCACTTCCTTCGCCACCCAGACGGGCGTTGCACGGTGGTTCCCGTCCACCGAAGCGAAACCATCGGACGTGGACTTCTTGCTCAAATCCTCCGGGACTGTAAAATCACCCGTAGTGAATTGGATACGGTGAATTGAGTCCGAATGTCTCCTTTGTCTATTCCCCCTAACCATCCGGCATCACCATGGACTTCATCCTGAACAACACCCCCGCGACCTACGACGGCGACCCGGAACGCTCCCTGCTCACCTGGCTGCGGGAGGACCAGGGGTTGACCGCGGCCAAGGACGGCTGCTCCGGTCAGGCGGCCTGCGGGGCCTGCCTGGTGGAGGTGGACGGGCGGGCTGCCTTTGCCTGCGCCACGCCCATGCGCAAGGTGGCGGGCAAGCACGTCCTGACCCTGGAGGGTTTTCCGGAAGACCTGCGCCGCGTCCTGGGCCGGACCTTTGCGGAAAAGGGCGCGGTGCAGTGCGGCTTCTGCACGCCGGGTTTTCTGACCCGGACCAAGCTTTTGCTGGAGCAAAACGCCGAACCCACCGTCGCAGAGGTGGTCAAGGCCGTGCGGCCGCATCTGTGCCGGTGCACCGGGTACGTGAAGATCGTGGACGCCATTTTGGAGGCAGCTCGCGTCCTTCGTGGCGATGCGTCCCCGCGTTTGGATGCCGACCCGCCGGTGCTCGGTGCCAGTCCCGTCCGCTACGGGGCCTTTGAGCGGGCCGTGGGCAGTCAGTTGTTTACCGACGACCTCCGCTTTCCGGGCATGCTCCACGGCGCGCTGCATTTCAGCGCCCATCCCCGGGCCCGGATCGTGGCCATCGACACCAGCAGAGCCCTGGCCGCGCCGGGCGTGGTCCGCGTGCTCACTTCGACGGATGTGCCCGGAGAGCGCAGCGTGGGCATGATCGTCCCGGACTTGCCCATGTACGTGGCCCCGGGCGAAACCACCCGCACCGTGGCCGACGTGCTGGCCTGCGTGGTGGCCGGGACCAGGGAGCAGGCCCGGGCCGCGGCCGCGTTGATTCATGTGGAGTATGAAGCCCTGGAGCCGTTGACCGACATGGAGCAGGCTGAACAGAGTCCGATCCGGGTTCACGAGGCCGGGAACCTGCTGGCCGTGAAGACCGTGCGCCGGGGCGGGGACGTGGACGAGGCCTTGCGCGGCTCCGCCTTCGTGGTCACGGAGACCTTCCACACCGCGCCCATTGAACACGGCTTCCTGGAACCCGAATGCGCCGTGGCCCTGCCGGACCCGGACACCGGCGGAATCCACTTCCACACCCAGGGCCAGGGCATCTATCACGACCGGGACGACGTGGCCCGGGTTCTGGGCCTGCCCAAGGACAAAGTCCGAGCGACCATGGTGGATTGCGGCGGGGCTTTTGGCGGCAAGGAAGATCTGACCGTGCAGCACCATGCGGCCCTGGCCGCGCTGCTGCTTAAGGCTCCGGTGAAGGTCAAGCTTTCCCGGCCCGAGTCCCTGCGCATGCACCCCAAGCGCCACCCCATGCGCCTGGCCTATGCCGCGGGCTGCGATTCCCAGGGCCGACTTACGGCTCTCAAGGCGCGCATCCTGGGGGATACAGGGGCCTACGCCTCGGTGGGCGCGGCGGTCATGGCCCGGGCCGCCACTCATGCCAGCGGGGCCTACCACGTCCCGGTGGTGGACATCGAATCCCGGGCCGTGTTCACCAACAACATTCCCAACGGGGCCATGCGGGGCTTCGGCGTGAACCAGGCCGTCTTCGCCATGGAGGCCATGGTCGAACGGCTGTGCAGGGCCGGCGGATTCGATCCCTGGCATTTTCGATACGACAACGCCCTGGACCAAGGCCGGATGGTGGCCACGGGCCAGGTGTTGGGACCGGGCATCGGCCTGCGGGCCTGTCTGGAAGCCCTGCGCGAGCCCTGGGAGCGGGTCAAAAAATCCGGACGGGCCGGACTGTCTTGCGGAATCAAGAACTGCGGCATCGGCAACGGCTTGGTTGAAGAATGCGTGGCCCTGGTGGAAATCCACGAGGGCGGTAGGCTGGTCCTGCACCACGGCTGGTCTGAAATGGGTCAAGGCATCCACACCGTGGCCGCCCAGTTCCTGGCTGAGATTCTGGGCATCGACGATCTGTCGAAAATCGCGGTGGACTCGGACACCCGCCACGGAGCCGTGGCCGGAGCGACCACGGCCAGCCGGGGCACCTTCCAGCTTGGCCGGGCCGTGTTGGACGCCGCGGAAAAGATCAAGGCCGACATGGCCACGGAGGGCGGACTGGAGGCCTTGGCCGGGCGGACCTACGAAGGCCGCTACCTTTGCACGGACACCGCCCCGGGCGGCGAGCCGGGCACGTTTCGCAGCCACGTGGCCTACAGCTTCGCGGCCCATCTGGTGCTCCTGGACGCCCACGGCAAAGTCCAGGAAGTAGTGGCGGCCCACGACGCCGGAACCGTAGTCAACCGCCGGATGCTGGAAGGCCAGATCGAAGGCGGGGTGCTCATGGGCATGGGCGCGGCCCTTTCGGAACGGCTCCGCCTGGAGGGGGGGCATCTGGCCTCGGACAAATTCCGGGACGTGGGGCTGCTGCGCGCCGACGTCATGCCCAAGATCACGGTCGTCGCCGTGGACAACGCGGACCCGGAAGGCCCCCGCGGGGCCAAGGGCGTTGGCGAGATCGGCTCCATTCCCACGGCCCCGGCCATTGCCGCGGCCTTTTACCGCTACGACGGCCTGCCCCGCCGAACCCTGCCTCTGGAGCCCCTGGGAGAACCAGTCGGCGAAAGCGCACAGGATAGCGAAGGAGACACCGCATGGAGCTGCTACTGACCAATGCCCGCTGGCTGGACCCGGACACCCTGACCCTGCATGACGCCTGCCTTCGGGTCACGCCGGGACCTGACGGCGACCTGGAAATCCTGGACCGCCGCCCGCAGTTTTCTGACAACCAGCAAGAGTTGGACTGCGCCGGGAAGCTGGTAACCCGCTCCTTTGCCCTGGGCCACCATCACCTGTACTCCACCTTTGCCCGGGGCATGCCCGCCCCGCCCCGCACGCCCACCAATTTCCCCGAGATTCTTGATCTGGTCTGGTGGCGGCTGGACAAGCGGCTGGATTTGCCCATGATCGAGGCCAGCGCCCTGGCCACGGCCCTGCTCTGCGCCAAGCGCGGGGTGACCTTTGTCGTGGATCACCACGCCTCCCCCTTTGCCGTGGAGGGCAGCCTGGAGACCATTGCCAAGGCCTTTGACGCCGTGGGGCTGGGGCATCTGCTGTGCTATGAAATGTCCTGCCGCGACGGCGAGGCGGTCAAGGAGGCCGGGCTGGCCGAGACCGAAGCCTACCTTGCATCGGGCCGGATCGGTCAGGTCGGGCTGCATGCCTCCTTTACCGTGGACGACGATCTGCTCGCCCGGGCCGTGGCCCTGGCCGAGAAATACCGGACCGGGCTGCACCTGCACGTGGCCGAGGATCTGGCGGACCAGAACCACTGTCTGGAGCAACACGGAAAACGGGTGGTCCAACGCCTGGCCGACGCCGGAGCCCTGACCTCGCCGTGCACTTTGCTGGCCCACTGCGTGCACCTGGACGACACTGAGCGGGAACTGCTGCGCCGCTCCCCGGTCTTCGTGGCCCAGGCCAGTGAATCCAATCTGAACAACAACGTCGGCCTGGGCCGCTACGACGACCTCGGCCCCCGGGTGATCCTGGGCACGGACGGAATGCACGTGGACATGCTCCGGGCCCTCAAGGCCGCCTTCATCGCCGGACAGAGCGCCGAAAGCCTGGACTTCCGCGAAGCCTACGACCGCCTGCGCCGCGTCCACGAATTGATCCGCCGCGTCAACGCGCCGGGCGACGGCCCCAACAATCTGGTCATCCTGGACTACGACACGCCCACCCCCATGACCCCGGACAACATGCTCGGCCATTTCCTCTTCGGCCTGGAAGCCGTCCACGTGCATACGGTCATCGCCCAAGGCCGAATCGTGGTCGAAAACCGCCGTCTGGTCAGCCATGACGAGACGGAAATCCTGAGCTATGCCCGGGAACAGGCCCAAAGGTTGTGGGAACGATTGGCGGACAGTTGAGAAATGCAGCATAGTGATCGATAATTCCAGCGTGGGGCTGGACATAAAATCGCGTGAATCAACGCCACAACCGGAGAGTATTTCTGAACAGTCACATCTGAAATTGGAGGATCATATGGCCAAGGACTTTTTCGTCGTGGTCGAGAAAGATGAGGACGGCTTTTTTGTCGGTGAAGTTCCAAGCTTACGAGCCTGTTACGCGCAGGGACGAACCATGGAAGAGATGTTGAGTAACATCCAGGAAGTCATTGAGATGTGCATTGAAGAACCCTACTCGCAAAACGAATTCATTGGAGTCCAAAAGGTGAGCATTGATTATGAACCTTCCCATGCTCACGTCTGAAGAGGTTCTCAAGGCGCTGAAGAGGCAAGGCTTTTTGGTTGTCCGCCAGCGTGGCAGCCATGTCCGACTGCGTCATCAGGATGGACGTACGGTAACAGTCCCTTCTCATTCCTGTCAGGATGTCGGCAAAGGCCTTTTAAGGAAAATCCTGAGAGATGCCGAGCTTTCCTTTGACGATCTGTTGAAATGAGAGGGTTAATTTTGATTACCAGCCGAGTAGCTGAATAGAGAAATGACCATGGACCGCTTCCACCCCATCCCCCACGACCAACTTCTGGCTTCCATGCTCGACGAACTCGAGCACGGACAAATCCTGGGCATTCCCAAGGCCTGTTTCTTCCGGCCAAGCCCCGAAGATCCCTTCACCATGGCCCGCTACGGCCAACGCCTGGAAACGCCCATCGGCGCGGCCGCCGGGCCGCATACCCAGTTGGCCCGCAATCTGGTGGCCGCCTGGTTGTGCGGGGGACGGTATCTGGAATTGAAGACCGTTCAGATTCTGGACGAACTGACCCTGGCCAGACCGTGCATCGACATGCGCGACGAGGGTTACAACTGCGAATGGTCCCAGGAACTCAAGCTGGAGCAGTCCTTTGACGAGTACCTGCACGGCCTGTTGCTGATCCTGGCCCTGCGCCGAAAAATGATTTTTCCCGCCAGCGAGGACGGACGCGATCCCGGTTTCATCCTGAACATGAGCGCGGGGTACGATCTGGCCGGGATTACCAGTCCGGCCATGACCCGCTTCCTGGACCGCATGGCCCACTGTCCGGAGGACATGGCCGAGGCCGCGACGCGCTTGTCCCGCGTCTGCCCCGAACTGGCCGAGGTGGAACTGCCCGACGGAGTCAGCACCAGCCTGACCATCTCCACCATGCACGGCTGCCCCCCGGACGAGATCCAGCGCATTGCCCTGCATTTCATCGAGGACCGGGGGCTGCACACCACCTTGAAGCTCAACCCCACCCTGCTCGGGCCGGAACGGGTCCGCGCCCTGCTCCAGGGACTGGGCTGGGACCTGGAGGTGCCGGATGCGGTTTTCGCCAAGGACCTGTCCCTGGGCCAGGCTTTGCCCATCATCCGCTCCCTGTCCGCCGCGGCCCGCAAGCGGGGCGTGGAGTTCAACCTCAAGCTGACCAACACCCTGCCCTGCGTGAACCGCTCGGCCTTGCCCGAGGCGGAACAGCAGGTCTATTGCAGCGGCCGCCCCCTGCATCCCCTGGCCGTACACGTCGCCTTGCTGCTGCGGGAACACCTAGGAGGGCAACAGGACTCCAAACCGGAGAATACCGGAGCAAACGTCGAAGGCTGTCCGCCCATGTCCTTCTGCGCCGGGGCCGACGCCTTCAACATTCCGGACCTGCTGGCCGCCGGGCTGGGACCGGTGACGACATGCAGCGACCTGCTCAAACCCGGCGGTTACGCCCGGTTGCGTCAATACCTGGACGTTCTGATGGAACGGATGGCCGCTGCCGGAGCCGGAAGTCTGGAGCAATGGCAAGCCCGCGGCCCAGGCCTCGCCGCCCATGCCCGGACCACGGCCACGGCCCACCGCTATGCCAAAAAGGCCAAGCCCCGGGCGGACGTAAAAATCCCCCGCCCCTTGCCCCGCCGGGACTGCTTCACCGCGCCCTGCACCGCGGCCTGCGCCGCTGGGCAGGACATCCCGGCCTACCTGGCCCACCTGGCGCAAAACGCCCCCCAGGCCGCGCTGGCCACCATCCGGGCCACCAACCCCCTGGCCCATCACCTGGGCCTGGCCTGCGACGCCCTGTGCCGCAAGCGCTGCGCACGGGGCAACCTGGACATCCCTTTACGCATCCGGGAGGCCAAGGCCGCGGCAGCCCGTATGGGAGGGTCTGCTTCAGCGAGTTCACCCTACCACTCGCGAGCCGCTAGCCAAGCCTCCGTGGCAGTTCACGGCCTGAACGCCCGGAGCGTTAGTTGCGCCGGGATACTGATCCAGGCCGGAGTGGATGTGGCCCTGCTCGTACCGGAGAACGCCCTCCAAGCGGATGAAGCCACACCCGCCAAACGCGCCCTGCTCGCGGATCTCGCCGACCTGAGCGTCTTGAGCCGACAAAACACCTCTCCAGCCGAGACGCGATGCGGAACGCTCATTGTCCTTGTGGGCGCGGCACAGAACCAACCGAAGAGCGACCACATCTTCACCTTTGACGCCCCCCTGCCCACCGGCCCCGCCAGCCTGCCCAAGGCCGTGGCCATGGGCCGCGAGGCCGCGCAAGTCTATTTGCGATCCAGAGGCTTCAGTCCAAGGCTTACGCCTCACCCCGACGCCGACATTGCAACCCTTCGCCTGGCTCGGCATGTCCGCGATTTCGGCCCATACGCCGATCCTGACTCCGGGTCTCGGAAAGTCACCGACGACGAGGCCATGCCCTTGGAGGCCGCCCGCTGCCTGCGCTGCGACAGTCTGTGCGAAATCTGCGTCACGGTCTGCCCCAACCGGGCCATCGTGGCCTTGCCGTCCTTCCTCGGTCCCATTACCGGTGGCGACGTCCATCGCGCCCCGGACGGCAAACCCGCCATCCGGATCACGGAAACCCGCCCCCTGGCCGACCGTACCCAGATCGTGATCCTGGCCGACGCCTGCAACACCTGCGGCAACTGCGCCACCTTCTGCCCCTCCTCGGGCGCGCCCTTCAGGGACAAGCCGCGCTTTCACCTGACCAGAGCCAGCTTCGAGGACGAGCAGAACGGCTATTTCCCGGCCACCCCGAACCGCATGGAAATCCTGCACCACGGCGCCCCGGCCAGCCTGACCCGCACCGCCGAAGGCCTGCGCTACGAAAGCAATTCTTTGACCCTCACCCTCAACCCGGATACGTTGAGCCCCATTGATGCCGACCTGCCATCGCACACGGATCAGGCCGACATTGGACCAGCCATGGAGGCGGGATTGCTGTTCACAATGATCATGGGGTTGCCGATTGCTCCCTGCTGAACACCGTGTATCCAGTACAGGAAAACAGCTCATGGTGAATATCGACAAGCATATCTCATATTGGCGAAAGGGCGCTGATGAGGACTTTGAGGTTGCGACGCAACTCGTGGATTCAGGAAAAATTCGGCATGGACTTTTCTTTCTGCACCTCTCCCTCGAAAAGATCATCAAAGCCCACATCTGCCTCAACACCGGCGACATTGCACCTAAAATGCATAATCTCAGCGTATTAGCCGAAATGTCAGGCATCGATTTTCTACAAGAACAATTGGATTTTCTCGCCGAAATGAATCCACTCAATATCGAAGGTCGCTACCCAGATACCTGGGGACTGCTTCCTTCGCGCACCGAGGCGCATATGTTAGTGCAAAAATCCGGAGAAATGCTTCTATGGATGATGAATCAACTCAAATTGCCGTAAAAAACTACCTGAAAGAACTGACTCGCCTCGGCATTCCAGTCAGTTTCGGGGTAATGTACGGTTCCCGTGCCCGCAATGACTTTCATCGCTGGAGCGATATTGATCTTCTTGTCGTATCCCCGGCCTACGACACGCCATACAGCCGGGAAGACATCAATCTGCTTTGGCGAACAGCCGCACGGACGGACAGTCGGATTGAACCGCTGCCCGTTGGGTTGAACCGCTGGAAGACGGATGATGAAAGCACCATTATCGAATGCGCGCGTCGCGAAGGCGTTCAGATTACTGTGTAAAAAACGAACAATATCCTTCTTTAATTTTCTTACGTATTCTCATGCCCCTACCCAATACACCAGCCTCCCCAACCATCCTCATCCGCGGAGCCGGAGACCTGGCAACCGGCGTTGCCTTGGAGCTGCACGAGGCCGGTCTGCGGCATCTGCTTTTATTGGAACGGGATCACCCGTTGGCCGTGCGGAGGCTGGTGGCGTTTTCCGAGGCGGTTTTTGTGGGTCGGATTGACATGGAGGGGATTGCAGCCGTTCGGATCGACGCTTCGGACCAAGCCGCGGCAGCCTGGACCAAGGGCGAAATTCCGGTTCTTGTTGATCCGGACATGGCCTGCCTGAAGCAATTTCAGCCCCATGTCCTGGTTGACGCCCTGCTGGCCAAGCGCAATACCGGGGTGCATCGCGGCCTGGCTCCTCTGGTCATCGGTTTGGGGCCGGGCTTCACCGCCGGAAAGGACGTCCACTGCGTAGTGGAAACCCATCGCGGGCATGGCCTCGGGGAAATCCGCACCACCGGCTCGGCCTTTCCGAACACTGGCATTCCGGGTCCGGTGCTGGGCAAGTCTCTGGAGCGGCTTTTGCGCGCGCCCCGGGACGGCGTCTTTACGGCCTGCCGGGCCATCGGCGACATGGTCCAGGAGGGGGAGACCGTGGGCCAGGTGGAAGCGCACGGGGCCGTCGCCCCGGTGACGGCCCTGACCTCCGGGGTGATTCGCGGCCTGCTGCGCTCCGGCGTCGCGGTCGAAACAGGCTTGAAACTGGGCGACGTGGACCCCAGGGGCGAAACATGGCGTTGCCGCCGCGTTTCGGACAAGGCCAGGGCCGTGGGCCGGGGCGTGCTGCAAGCCGTTCTCGTTCATCTGGACGGTCTCCGGGCCGGGACTGTTCCCGGCCTTGAGCCTCGCCTTGAGCCTGATTCGGGCCAGATCCCGCCGAAGTCCCATCCTGAACCATCAACCGTACCCATCCACCTCGGGAGAACCGGATGAGCATCGGACAACCCGTCAAGCGTCTGGACGCCGAAGCCAAGGTCACGGGCCGGGCCCGGTACACCGAAGACCTGCTCCCAACGGGCATACTCTCGGCCGTGTATATCCGAAGCACCGTAGCCCACGGCCGGGTTCTGGCCATGGACCTTTCCGCAGCCCTGGCCCTGCCCGGCGTGGAGGCCGTTTTCACCCATGCCGACGTGCCCAAGCTGCTCTATGCCCCGGCCGGGCATCCCTACTCCCTGGACCCGGAACACGCCGACGTGGCCGACCGCCTGCTGCTCACCGAGCATGTCCGCTTTCACGGCGACGAAATCTGCGTGGTGGTGGCCCGGGACGAACTCACGGCCCAACGCGCCGCGGCTCTGGTCGCGGTTTCCTACGAGGAACTCCCGGTGCTCACCGATCCACGGGAGGCCATGGTCGACGGGGCTCCGGCCATCCATCCCGACGGCAATATCGTCAAGCAAACCGGATTCAGCGTGGGCGGGGACGTGGATGCTCTCCTTGCCCAGGCCGACGTGGTGGTGGAGGGCGAGTACCAGACCCCGGTGACCCAGCACTGCCACATGGAACCCGTGGTGGCCCACGCCTATATGGAGGACATGGACCGGATCACCGTGGTTACCTCCACCCAGATCCCGCACATCTGCCGTCGGGTTGTGGGCCAGGCCCTGGGCATGGACTGGAGCCGGGTGCGGATCGTCAAGCCGTATGTGGGCGGCGGGTTCGGTGCCAAGCAGGACGTGCTCCTGGAGCCCATGGTCGCCTTCCTGGCCTGGAAGCTGGGCCGACCGGTGCGCATGGCCCTGAACCGGGAGGAAAGCATGATCACCCGCACCCGCCATGCCATGCGTATCCGGACCAAGGCGGGCTTTTCCCGGGACGGACGACTGCTGGTCATGGACATGGACGCCGTTTCCAACACCGGAGGCTACGCCTCCCACGGCCATTCCGTGGTCTCCGCGGGCGGGGGCAAACTGTGCAGCATGTATCCCCACGCCGCGGTGCGCTTCCAGGCGGCCACGGTCTACACCAATCTGCCCATTGCCGGAGCCATGCGCGGCTACGGCTCGCCCCAGATCATCTTTGCCTGCGAATGTCTGCTGGAGGATGCGGCCAGGGCCCTGGACATGGATCCCCTGGACCTGCGCCTGATCAATGCAGGCCGCCCCGGAGACGTCAATCCCCGCTCCGGCAAGCCCATCGAAACCCACGGCCTGGCCGACTGCCTGCGCCTGGGTCGGGATCGGTTCCACTGGGACGAACGCCGTGCCGCTACCCAGGCCACGCAAGCCGATCCGGAAAAACGGCGCGGCGTAGGCGTGGCCTGTTTCAGTTTTAATTCCGGAGTCTATCCGGTGGGCGTGGAAATTTCCGGGGTCCGCCTGACCCTGACCCAGGACGGCTGCGTGACGCTCCAGGCCGGGGCCACGGAAATCGGCCAAGGCGCGGACACGGTCTTCGCCCAGATGGCCGCTTCGGTCCTGGACCTGCCCCTGACTTCGATGCGCGTGGTCTCCACCCAGGACACGGACGTGACGCCCTTTGATCCCGGGGCCTTTGCCTCCCGCCAGACCTACGTGGTCGGACCGGCGGTCAAGGCCGCGGCCCTGGAACTGCGCGCAAAAATCCTGGACCATGCCGCGCTGATGACCGGATATCCGGCTCCGGCCCTGGCCCTGGAAGACGGCTTCGTGGTCGCGGCCCGCCGGCCCTCGCGGGTCTTCATGAGCCTGAACGAGCTTGCCCTGGACGCCTACTACCACAAGGAACGGGGCGGCCAGCTCACCGCGGAACGTTCGGTCAAGACCCGGTCCAACGCCCCCTCCTTCGGCTGCACCTTCGTGGAAGTGGAGGTGGACATCCCCCTGTGCCGGGTCCGGGTCACGGACATGCTCAACGTCCACGACTGCGGGGTGGTCATCAACCCGATCACGGCCAGGGGCCAGGCCCAGGGCGGCATGGCCATGGGAATAGGCTGGGCGTTATATGAAGAGCTGCTGGTGGACCCGCGCACCGCCCGGGTGCGCAACAACAACCTGCTGGACTATAAAATGCCCACCTTTCTGGACCTGCCCGATCTGGACGTGGCCTTTGTCCAAACCGCCGAGCCCTCCGGGGGCTTCGGCAACAAGTCCCTGGGCGAACCGCCCCTGCTCTCCCCCGGCCCGGCCATCCGCAACGCGATCTGGGACGCCACCGGGGTCAAGGCCGACTTCATCCCCCTCACCCCCAAGGCCCTTTTCCCGCTGTTCCGGGACGCCGGGTTGCTGGGACCGCGCTGAGGACATCCGCCATGTACGCCTTTGAATCCTATCATCGCGCCCAAAGCCTGACCGAGGCCGTGGAGCTGCTGGCCGCGAATCCGTTCGCCCGGCCCATGGCCGGAGGGACGGACATTCTGGTCCGGCTGCGGGAAGGGCACAAGGACTACGCCAAGATCGTGGACATCCACGGCCTGCCGGAGCTGGAGGGCATCACCGAGGACCGTGGCGAACTGCGCATCGGCTCGGGCACGACCTTTGCCGTGCTGATGGCCTCGCCCCTGGCGGCCCGCCTGGCCCCGGTGCTCATTGAGGCCGCGGGCTGGGTGGCCGGGCCGCAGATCCGCAACACGGCCACCATAGGCGGGAACATCTGCAACGGCTCAGCCTGCGCGGATTCCGCGGCCCCACTTTTGATCCTCAACGCCCACCTGGACCTGATCGGCCCGGAGGGCAAACGGATGATCCCCCTGCGCGGGTTTCACCTCGGCCCGGGCCGGGTGGAGCTGCGTCAAGGGGAAATCCTGCGCTCGGTCCGGGTCAAGCCCGAACCGGGTCAGGGCCAGGGCCTGGGCACGGCCTACGTCAAGTATTCCATGCGCCAGGCCATGGACATCGCCACCATTGGCTGCGGCGCGGGCGTCCGCCTGCGGGACGGACGGCCCGATGGAATCGTGGACGAGCTGCGTCTGGCCTTCACCGTGGCCGCGCCCACCCCGGTGCGCTGCCCTTCGGCCGAGGCCGCGGCCATGGGCCTGCCTCTGAATGAGGCCATTCAGGCCGCTGTCGCGGCCCTGGAACAGGATGTCTCCCCCCGCACTTCCTGGCGGGCGGCAGGAGATTTCCGGATGCATATCATCCGCACCCTGGCCGGAAGAATGATCCGCACCGCCGCGGAGCGCTTTGCCATGCACGTCGCCAAACACGTCGCCAAATAATTCGAGGTCCGGACATGCTGACCATCTCCTGCTCCATTAATGATCGCCCCTACGAACTGACCATCGATCCCCGGGCCTCACTCCTGGATATGCTCCGGGACCAGGGCCTGACCAGCGTCAAACAAGGCTGTGGCATGGGCGAGTGCGGGGCCTGCACCGTGCTGGTGGACGACGTGGCCGTGAACGCCTGCCTGTATCTGGCGACCTGGGTTCACGGCAAACGCATCCGCACAGTGGAGGGGGAGGTGAAAAACGGCCAACTTTCCCCGGTCCAGCAAGCCTACGTGGATGCCGGGGCCGTGCAGTGCGGGTTCTGCACCCCGGGGCTGATCATGACCACCACCGCCTTTGTGGAGGCCTGCCGCGACAAGTTCCGCAATCCGGAGGACATCACTCCGGAAGACATCCGGCGGGCCCATGCCGGAAACCTCTGCCGCTGCACGGGCTACGACACCATTGTTCAGGCCGTGCGCCAATCCCTCGGCCAGCCCGCCTCAGCACAAGATCTCACCAAGTCATCGCCACCTTGATCCCAACCGCACCGGACGAACTCTACCTGCCGGACGCAACGGTCGTTGCTCTGGTGGGCGCGGGCGGCAAGACCAGCCTGATGCAGTCCATGGCCGCCCATGCCGTGGCCTCGGGCCAAACCGTGATCCGGACCACAACCACCAAGCTGGCTGGCGATACGGATAACCCTTTTTTTTGGGATGGACGAAAGACGTCGCTTCCCTTGATCCAAACCCGACTCTCCCGCAACCGGTCCCTGACCCTGGTCCGGGACCGGGATCCCACCACAGGCAAACTCATCGGCCTTGCTCCCGAAGCCGTGGACCTCCTGGCCGCCTCCAGCCTGGCCGACCGCATCTTCGTGGAGGCCGACGGCGCACGCGGCAAATCGATCAAGGCCCCGGCGGGCCATGAGCCCGTTATTCCTCGCTCCACGAACAAGGTGATCGGCGTCGTGGGCGCTGAGGCGTTAGGCGCACCCATGGACGAGACGCATGCTTTTCGCCCCGAGCGACTGGCCGCGATCAGTGACGCGCATCCCGCCGGCTCCGTGGATGCCCACGCCCTGGCCCGCCTGGTAACGCATCCCCAAGGGTTGTTCAAAAGCACCCCGCCATCCCCGTGTCGGCGCATCCTCTTCGTCAACAAGATGGACAGGGTCGGTGAGGCTGCATGGAACATGCTGGCCCAGGCTCGACGACTCGTCGGAGCGGCGCATCAGGACGGATCGGGATTCGCGATGCAATGGTTCGCGGGGTCAGTCAACGAGGGGTGGCTGCGGCCCGTGGACTAGGGTTGAATCCCGGCTGTTCAAAAGCGCCTGGTAGTCTTCGACCGTGTCCACGTCCCGCAACACCCCGGCATCCTCCACGTCCACCAGATGCAGACACGCATCCGAATGATCCAGAAGCGCACGTGCTCCGACGTCTCCATCCAGAGTCATGACCCGTGGGAACCATGCCCTGGGGATGCAGACCGGGTTGCCCCGTCGCCCATCATACCGCGGTGCGACAAAGGATCGCGGATCGCCTCGAAACGCCTCGGCCAAGGCCGTTAAGGTTTCCAACCGCACCAGAGGTTGATCGCCCAGCAAGACCAGCGCTCCGAGCATGTCGCCCCCCTCTTTCTTTTCCACGTCGTCTAGTCCGGCCAGCCCCGCCCGCAGGCTCCGAGCTTGGCCGCGGTTCCAGTCAGTTGCCTGGATGATCCGCAAGGTGCTATCCACGTCCTTCAGGGCGTGGCCCACCTCGGCGGCGTTACAGCCGGTCACGACCACCACCGGATCGCAGACCGCCAAGGCTTTACGGAGCACATGGACCACCAGCGGCTCGCCGCGGTACGGCAGCAACAGCTTGCCCCCAAGCCCGCCGCCCATCCGCCGACCGGCCCCGGCCGCCAGGATCAAGCCGGCTATCTTGTTCATTCGCGATCCTTGCCAACCCAACAGTATTTCATTCCCCACCCCTCACCATTTTGCACGGAGGCAGCATGCAGCTCATGATCCGAGGAGCAACCGTGGTCAACGCCGACCACTCCGCCAGGGCTGAGATCCTCGTTTCCCACGGAAAGATTCTCGACGTGGGGCGTGACCTGGACATCCCTTCCGGCACCCGCATCGTGGACGCCGACGGTCTGCTGGCCCTGCCCGGCGGCATCGACCCGCACACCCACCTGGACATGCCCATTGCCGGAACCCGCACTGCTGACGATTTTGAACAGGGCGGACGGGCCGCCCTGGCCGGGGGGACTACGACGGTCATCGACTTTGTCATCCCTCGTCAGGGGCAATCCCTGCTCAATGCCTTCGACCAATGGATGGACCTGGCCCGCACCGCCACCTGCGACTACTCCTTCCACGTGGCCGTGACCTGGTTCGACGCGAGTGTTGCCCAGGAAATGGGCGTACTGGCCAGGGAGAGTGGGGTCAATTCCTTCAAGCACTACATGGCTTACAAAGGCACGGTGATGCTCGACCCGGAGCAGATGCCGGACAGCTTTGCCCGCGCCGGGGAACTGGGCTGCCTGTGCACCGTGCATGCCGAAAATGCCGAGATCATCCCCTTTCTGCAACGCAAGCTCCTGGCCCAGGGCGTGACCCACCCACGGGGGCACCATCTTTCCCACCCCCAGTCCGGCGAAGCCGACGCCACCTGGCGGGCCATCGCCGTGGCTGAGGCCGCGGACGTGCCATTGTATGTGGTCCATCTTTCCTGCGCCCAGGCCCTGGACGCGGTGGTCGCGGCCCGGGCCCGCGGCCTGCCCGTGTTCGCGGAATGCCTGGGCGGCCATCTTGCCGTGGACGCGTCAGTTTACGAGCAGGATGACGCCCAAGCCGCGGCCCGCTTCGTGATGAGCCCGCCGTTCCGGCCAAAACAGGATCGAGAAGCCCTGTGGAACGGGCTGGCAACCGGGGTCATCCAGGTGACGGCCAGCGACAACTGCGCCTTTACGGACGCCCAGCGCTCCGGGGGACTCGGCGATTTCTCCAAACTGCCCAGCGGCACGCCGGGACTGGAGGATCGGATGCGGGTGGTCTGGGACGGCGGCGTGGCTCAGGGTCGCCTGACACCGGAGCAATTCGTGGCCGTGACCTCCACCAACGCGGCCCGGCTGTTCAACATTTACCCGCGCAAAGGCTGCATCCTCCCCGACGCGGACGCGGACATCGTGCTCTGGGATCCGAAGGTCGAACATACGGTCAGCGCCAAGACCCATCACCATGCCGTGGACTATAGCGTGTTCGAGGGCATGACCTTTCGCGGTGGGCCGGTGGCCACTTACCTGGCGGGACGCGAGGTGTTTCGCGAAGGCCTCGTCAGCGCCGAACCGGGCATCGGCCGGCACATTCCCCGACCGACTTTTTTACCTGGATTCAACTCCCTTCGAGACTTGCTGGAGAAGTAACGACAAAGGGGCCTCCCTTTCCGAACTCGCATACCTCCTCTGCTCCGCCGAAACCCTTTCAAGCTCCAGACGTAAAAAAGCGCCCCTCTCCTCACGGAAAGGGGCGCTTTCTTTTTCAAAGCCTCAGTGGTTCTTAGGCCTGATTCAGCTTCCGCTCCTGCGGGAAGACCGGAAGGTAGCGGTAAGCCAAGCTTAGGATTAGTGCGCCGTAGGCGATGACCGCCAACGAAGGAGCCCATTCCGCCCATGTCGGCACATAGACGTACCAGCGGTCGAAAGGCATGACCGGGTGGGCCAGAGTTTGGGCAGTTTGGACGTAACGGTTGATAATCACCCCAATACCAACCATGGTGCACGCGGAGTAGAGTATCCAAGGCGTATTGCGGGTCTTGGAGTAGAGCAGCAGGACAGCGGGGAACAGGCCGAAAACGACCAATTCAGAGAACAGCAGCCATTTGCCGTAGGCCACGCCGTAGAACACTTCACTGAAGGTTAAACCGGACCGGGGCAGGATGCCAGTGGCCCAGGCCCACGTGTCCAGATACTTGAAGACCAAATAGATGGCCAGCATGGTACCGGAAATCTTGCCCATGAGGGCCTTGACGCTGAAGTCCACCAGCTTGCGGCCGGTCATCTTTTCCATCAGCGTGGCGACCAGCATGGTGAAGCCCGGTCCTGAGGCCACGGCGGAAAGGATGAACAGGAAGAAGGTCCAGGGCCAGATGAAGAAGCCTTCTCGAAAGGCGTAGGGCCGGGAGAACAGCACGCCGTACATGCCGCCCAGGGAGCCCTGGTGGAAGAAGGACAGGAAGGCCCCGACGCCGGCGAACAAGGGCATGATCACGTGGAAATTGTGGGCCATGTGATGCAGGAACTTGATCTTGTTCAGCTTGCGGTTCTCCAGAATGATCGGAATGAACTCGATGGTCAGCACCAGCATGTAGCAGGTGATGCAAAAGATTACTTCCGTGAGCATGGAATGGACGTTGGGGTGCCAGAAACCGAACCAGGCCCTGAGCGGCTGGCCGACTTCCAGGGTCAGGATCAGCAACGCGCCGGAGTAGCAAATGAAGCCGATGATCACCGCCAGGTTGATGATGTTCTTCAGGCCTTCGACCCGCACCAAGTAATACAGGAGCCCGCTGAAAAAGGCTCCGGCTCCGAGGGCGATCACGGCGAGGTCGAAGATGATGTACAAGCCAAAGGCGAAGTAGTTGTCCATGCCCGTGACGATCAATCCGCCGGCCCAGACCACGTAGGCGGCGTAAACGCCCCAGGCCAGTACGGCGAAAATGACCGCCAGCCAGGCAATGAACAGCTTCAAGGAGCAACGCTGGACCCCTTCGGGCCACAATTCTTTATCACTCATGGTCTAGACCCCTCCGACCGTTTCATGTTCAAGGTAGTTGTCGCCCTGCTTCCGAACCCATTCCCGCTTGCTGTAGTAATAGACCTGGGGCTTGGTGTTCAGGCGCTCCAACAGCCGAAACGCATACGGACTTTTGGAAAGCTTGTGGACCTTGTGCTCCGGATTCTCCAGGTCGCCGAAAACCATGGCCCCGGTGGGACACATCTCCACGCAGGCCGGGATGTAATCGCCTTCGTTCAGGGCGTTGGGGTCGCGCCCCTCGATCCGAGCTTTGTCCCTGGCGTACATATAGCGATGGTGACAGAACAGACACTTTTCCACCACGCCCCGGGGCCGGGTGGAGACGTCGGGAGTGAGGGTCTTTTCCATGCCTTCAGGCCAGACCGGATCTTGCCAGTTGAAGTACCGGGCATGGTAGGGGCAGGCGGCCATGCAGTACCGGCAGCCGATGCACCGGGCGTTGACCTGGCTGACGATCCCGCCTTCCTGGTTCTTGTCCGTGGCGATGACCGGGCAGACCGGCACGCAGTTCGGTTTTCCGCACTGCAAACACGGGCGGGGCATGTAGGCCACGTCGTGATTCGGATAGGGCTGCTTGTTGGAGAGCTGGTAGACCAACATCCAGGTCAGACTATAACGCTTGTCCGAGGCGTCCACCGGCGGGGCAATGTTGTTTTCCGCCTGGCAGGCGACCATGCAGGCCCCACAGCCGGTGCAGCGGTCCAGGTCGATGACCATTCCCCACTTGATTTTGAATTCCTTGAGATACAAAACCATATGCTCAACCTTCCTTTAGGCTTTGGCGATGCGCACACGGGAATCGGCCCAGACGGCCAGATTGCTCCCCGGTTCGGTACGTACCGTCAACACTTTGTAGATGTTGTCTCCCTTGTTCCGGCTGAACTTGTCCCAAGCCGTGTGGCCGAATCCCAGCGGAGCGGCGACCATGTTCCGGCCCACGCCCTCGAAGATGCGCACTTTGGCCAAACAGGAGCCGTTGGGGCCGGTCAGCTTGACCTTGTCCTCGGCTTGCAAACCGTAGGCGCGGGCCGTGGCGGAGTTCATCCAGACGTAGAACACATCGCCCTGGATTTCCTGTTCGCCCAAAAGCGGCAGGCAAAAGGGCGGGATGGCAATGTGCCTGGAACCGTAGGTCCGGCTGTCCATTGCCGCCAGGCTGACCGGGAAGGTCCAGTCCTCGGCGTCCGGGGGAGCGGTCTGGGAAATGATCGTAGAGCCGAGCTGCATGGCGGTGGGGAAGGGTTCCTGGATGGAAGCCCAAAACGAGCCCCGGGAAATATTCCGCCACAAATTGCCCGAAGCCGCGGCGGGAGCCTTGCCGGCTCTGGCCTCCCAAGGCTGAACCTTGTCCGTGAAGAAGCCTTCCAGCTCGCTCAGAGCGGCGACCTTGGCCTCCAGGACCTTGTCGAAGGAATCGTATCCAAGATCGATGTCCAGAGCCTTGGCCACGCTCAATAAGACATCACCCGTGGGCTTGGTGTCGAAAATGGGCTGGCGGATTACGGGACGCGTCAGGCTGTAGCTGGCGAAACCGGAGCCGTAAGGCGTCTGGACGTCGTCCAACCGCTCGATGAAGGTCGGCGTGGGCAGCAGCAGATCCGCCTGAGCGGCAGTTTCATCATAGAACGTGCTGAAGCTGACCAGATAGGCGCCGTCGAAGGCCTTGGCCGCCACGTCGGGCTGCGGCAGGGCAAAGAGCGGATTGGCTTCGTAGACCAGATAGACGCCCGGCTTGCTCACTTTGCCCTCGGCCACGCCCTGAACATAAGCGACCAGATCCTTGGCGCGAACCAGGGCCGGGGCCTTGGCTCCTTCAACCACCTTGGGCAGATCCGGCAGGACTTGAATCCCACCGACGGAGTTGACGTTGTCGAACAGCATGTTCAGGCTTAAGGCCGCGGCGAAGTTGAACACGCCGCCGCCCTGGGCGATGGAGGACCCTGGGATAACCAGCGGCTTGTCCGCGGCGCGCAGTTTCCGGGCCAATTCGGCAACCTGCTCCGGTGCCACGCCGGTCAGGCGTTCGACGTATTCCGGGGTGTAGCGATTGATGACGAAATTGCGATAGGCAAAAAAGTCATGGGCCTGGGGAGCTGTCATCCCGCCCTGCAGGAGATGGTAGGCGATGCCCAGAGCCAGAACGCCCTCCATGCCCGGAGCAACGGAGATCCACTGGTCGGCCGCGCCGCCCGTGACGTTCTGCGTTGGCCCGACGTAGACGTATTCCGCGGAGGCGTCCTCGCCTACGGGATGCGCCGCGCCGTAAGCCTTCTTGTTCCGCACGGCGGTGCCCCAGCTGTCCAGCAGGTCCGCGCCGAAGGCCAGAATGAAATCCGCGTTTTCGAAATCGTAGCCGATATTTCCTTCCCTAAGGACCTTGGAGGCCACGAGCTGTTCGCCGGGCATCAGGAAGCATCCGTCAGAACCCAGACCACCCAGCAAGGCGGAGAAGAGTTCGTTGATGGTCCCGTTCTCATCCCCGCTGACGCAGACCACGGCGTCCTTCTTGCCTTTCTGCTCGGCCAGCTTTTCCTTGAGCAAGGCCTCGGCCTGGTCCCAGGAAATGGGCTGATGCGTTCCGTCGGCCTGCTTCTGCATCGGCCCTTTGATCCGGGCCGGAGCGTACAGCAGCTGTACGGCAGCCGCGCCCAAGGGACAGATTCCGCCCTGGCTCAGCGGATGGTCGGTCCGCCCTTCAGCGGCCACCGGACGGCCGCCAGCGGTGCGAATGTTCAGGCCGCAACCGGCGGGGCAGAGCTTGCAGGTGGTCGCGGCATAGGCCCGCGGTCCATACTCCAGCCGGGGAATCCACGGCCAGTTCTGGGTCCAGATGGCCGTGTCGTCGATGGATTTCCAAATCACCGGGGTGAACAGGGTTCCCGCGACACCCCCGGCAGCAAACGTGAGAAAACTTCTCCGATTAAGTGCCATTTTATATCACCCCTCTCTATTTATGACAGATCTGGCAGGCATTGGGAGCACCAGCGAACCGCTCGGGCTCCTGGGCGGCTACCGTGGCGTGACACCGTTCACAGTCCTTCATCTTCATCGTATCCCGACTGTACTTGGTCAAGCGGTTTTCATAGTAGACCGGCAACTCGTTGGAACTGCCCACGTCCGGATGGCAACCGGCGGTGGCGCAGTCATACTCTCTGTGCGCGGCGTGGGAGAAAAAGACATTGTCCGGTTGGTACTGATAAACCAGCCACGGAACCTCAATCCCCTTTTCGTAGTACTCTTCCACGAATTTGATTTCATCCGGGTGATCTCCCAAGGGGAAAGAGTGACATTCACCGCATTTGGCGTTGCCGGGCAAGCCCGAAAAGGAACCGTCACGCCGAAATGAGTGACAGTCGTCACAGCTCATTCCATACAGTTCAATGTGGTTTTGGTGTGTAAAAACAAGTGGCTGAGTCTTCTTACTGTATAACAGCTGCGGAACTCCCCACCACCCGAAGGCCAACGCGGCCACAAACCCCAACAGGAACGGCAGAACTACTCCGCCCGCACTCGTTCCCCCTTTCTTTTCTTCCATCATGTTGCCTCACATGCTGTAGTGTTGATGATGAAAAGAGCCTCAGGTTTCCCTACCTGGATCCAAATTTTCGGCACCCTATGCAAGAGAGCAAAGCCCTGTCAAGCGTAAATGAAAAAATTCACGAAGCACGGGTGCAAGTTAAGGTAAATAAAAAAAGCAGGTTGCCTGACTAACGAACAGTTCAGACAACCCTTTCCGCCTCACTCGGGATTTTGAGGCCGACTCCGACCGTAAACATCGTCGAACCGGACGATGTCGTCCTCCTCCAGATAGGGACCGCTCTGAATCTCGATGATCTCCACCGGAACCCGGCCCGGATTGGAGAGTCGGTGCATGGCGGTCTTGGGAATGTCCACGGACTGATTCTCCGCGACCAGCGTTTCCCTGTCCCCCACCTGGACCAGTGCCGTGCCCTTGATCACCACCCAGTGTTCGCTGCGGTGGTGGTGCATCTGCAAGCTCAATCGCGCCCCTGGATGGACCATGATCCGCTTGATCTTGTAGAATTGGCCCTCTTCCAGAACCGTGTAACTGCCCCAGGGCCGACGCACGGTGACATGAGCCTCGACCAGGGTGGACTTCTCGGCCTTCAGCCGGTTGACCACGTCCTTGACCCGCTGGACCTGATCCAGGGGGCAAACCAGGGTGGCATCCCTGGTCTGAACAACGGCCACCCCTTCCAAACCCACGGCGGCCAGTTTGCCGCCCGAGGAGAACAAGAGGCTGTCCCGACAATCCAGGGCCAGCACATCGCCCTTGACCACGCAATGGTCCACGGCGTCGTGTGCGCCCATCCGGAACATGGCTTCCCAGCTTCCAAGATCGTCCCAGGTAAATCCCGCTTCCACCATCGCCAACCGCCGGGCATGCTCCATGATCCCATAGTCCACGGAAATGTCGGGAATGTCACCGTATCCGCCAACCAATCCACATTCTTCCCGCTCCTGCCACCACTGCCAAAGCCGAGGCTGAAACTCCTCCACGGCACTCAGGAACGCCGCGGAAGGAACAATGAACATCCCGCTGTTCCAGGAGTGGGTGCCGGCGCTGACGAACTCTCGTGCCGCTTCCAGCGGCGGCTTCTCCACGAAGCCCGCCACCTTGTACGCGCCCGGCGCCAGTTCCTCGGCCTTGGCGATGTACCCGTAGCCGGTCTCCGGCTTGGTGGGCGGAATGCCGAAGGTCACGAACCAGTCCTGATCCGCCAGGGCCAGGGCCTGTCCCCAATCGGCCTCGAACCTGGCCTGATCGCCGATCATGTGATCCGAAGGGAAAACGCCCACCAGAGCCTGCCCGTGCTCCGGATCCTGAGCCGCGACGATCTTGTCCAGACCGAGCAGGATCGCCGGAAGCGTGTTTCGGGCCAGGGGCTCCTTGAGCACCTGATCCTTCAGACCCGGGTGCACTTCAGCCAACTGCGAGCAAACCTCGAAAAAATGTTCCTCGTTGGTCACGGTGACGATCCGCTCAGCGGGCAGTCGCCCCAACAAGCGCTCGGCGGTCTGTTGCAGCAAGGTTTTATCCCCGTTCAAGGCCAACAGTTGTTTGGGCAGCAGGGATCGGGACATGGGCCACAGCCGGGTGCCGGACCCGCCGGCCAGCACGATGGCCCAGGCATTCCCCCAAATCTTGGAATCCACTTCCGCTTTTTTCATCAAAAAAAGACTCCTTGCGATATCCATTCAGGCCAGGCCCTTGCGTCGATACGACCCAGGGCTCCTTGTTCCATAATGCACGAACGCGCACGGCACGTCCTTACCCTGCTCAAGGCATCCCTGCAACCATTACTCCGGAGAAAGGCGGGACCTGCTCCAATCTCGCCGTTCACATGCACCGAGATCAAGTCGAAATCGCAATCAAAATCGTGACCCAAAATCCTTTTCCGACACGCATTACAACGCCATCCATTCAGTAGGGGCACCCCCCGTGATTGCCCTTTCAAGGTGAATTCCCAAGGTCGCGAATCAGAAAGGACAGGCACGGGGACCCGCCCCTACAAGATCCGGGGCCTGGGCGCGCACCAGAATCAGACAGGACAGGCTGTTCGCGGGCGGACACGACGGCTTTGACCTGTGCATCTGGATTCTGTAGATTTCTTATCCATCTTGGACGAGCCCTTGCTCCTCGGATCGATTCCGGCCGCGAAAGCGAGACTCGCCGCCTTACCGCCCAACTTCAGGAGGAACCCCACATGTTGACCCCGACAATCGAGCAGGCCCTGAACGAGCAAGTCAACGCCGAACTGTACTCGGCCTATCTCTACCTGGCCATGGCCGCGTATTTCAGCGACCGCGACCTGGAAGGCTTCTCCCACTGGATGAACATGCAGTCCCAGGAAGAGCTTGGTCATGCCCTGAAATTCTACGCATTCATCAACGAACGGGGCGGGAAAAACACTCTGAAAGCCATCGAGGCCCCGCCTTCGTCCTGGGATTCTCCGACGTCCGTGTTCGAGGCCGTGCTGGAACATGAGCAAAAGGTCACCGCCATGATCAACAACCTGGTGGACCTGGCCATTGCGGAGAAAGACCATGCCACGAACATCTTCTTGCAGTGGTTCGTCACCGAGCAGGTGGAAGAGGAAGCCAGCGTGAACGCCGTGCTGCAAAAACTGAAACTCCTAGGCAAGGACGGCGGCGGCCTGTTCATGATCGACCGGGAACTGGCCGGCAGGGCCTCTGCTTGCCCCTGCTCCCAGCCGACCGCCTGACCACCTTTTTCCGCTTCACGACGCATCCGTCATGACACGCAGCCCTGTCCCGGCGCACGCCGTGCGCCGGGACAAGGCTCTTTTCGAATTCCAGACCGCGCACATGCGGCCAACCTTTCACCCCGGAGTCGTTCATGCGCCTATCCAAAAACATCCTGATCGCCGGGGAAGCCGGGCAGGGCTTGGCCACTGTGGGCATGCTTCTGGCCAAGGCCCTGGCCAGATCAGGCTATGAAATTTTCGTCACCCAGGGGTACGAATCCCGCATTCGCGGCGGACACAACACCTTTACCATACGCACCGGCCTTGGCCCGATCCGGGCCGGAATTCGGGAAGTGGATATCCTGATCGCCCTGAACCGGGAAAGCATTTCCTTGCATCGCGAGGAGCTGACCGAAAACGCCCTGGTCCTCATGGACGCGGAACACGACGACCAGGCCGCGACGAGGGACGCGGATCAGGAAGACAAAAGTGACCGCGCCCTGCGCGTTCCCTTCGCTGAGTTGGCCCCCAGCAAAGTCTTCCACAACATCGTGGCCTTGGAAGTCGCGGCCCGGCTCCTTGGGCTGCCTGAAAACGCGACCACCGACTTGGTTCGGGAAACTTTCGCCCCAAAAAAGGCCGACGTGGTGGAGAAAAATCTGAACGTCCTTCACGCCGCGGCGGCGTGGACCGCCGAACAGTCCGCGGCCTTTCAGCCCCTCCCCGAACCTCCGAAGCCGACTAGGCGCATGGTCTTGAACGGCAGCCAGGCCGTGGCTTTGGGGGCCTTGGTCGGCGGCACGCGTTTCTGCGCCTTTTATCCCATGACCCCGGCCACGGGCGTGGCTCTGACCCTGAGCGCCGCGGCCAAGGACTTCGGGCTGGTTGTGGAGCAGGCCGAGGACGAGATCGCGGCGGTGAACATGGCCCTTGGCGCATCCTATACCGGAGCGCCGGCCATCGTGCCCACCTCCGGCGGCGGATTCGCCCTGATGACCGAGGGGATCAGCCTGGCCGGGATGACCGAAACGCCCCTGGTGCTTGTTCTGGGCCAACGCCCCGGACCGGCCACCGGCCTGCCCACACGGACCGAGCAGGGTGACCTGAACCTGGCCCTGTACGCCGGCCACGGAGAATTTCCCCGAGCCATCCTTACTCCGGGCAGCGTCGAGGAGTGCTTCCGCCTGACTCACGCCGCCGTGGACTTGGCCGAACGCTCCCAAGGTCCGGTGATCGTCATGACCGACCAATACCTGGCCGACACCATCCAGGCCGTCCCGCCCTTTGACCTGGACATGCTCGCCGAGCCGCTCCGCCCGGCCCAAACCCGCGACGATCCACATGACTACAAGCGCTACGCCTTCACCGACGACGGCGTCTCCCCCAGGCTGACGCCCGGCACGGGGGAGCACCTGGTGGTCCTGGATAGCGACGAGCATACCGAGGACGGGCATATCACCGAGGATCTGGCCATCCGAAAGCGCATGGTCGACAAGCGGCTGGCCAAGGAGCGAAAGCTGCGGGAAAGCGCCCTTGCCCCGAGCTATATCGGGGACGAGCAGAGCGACCTGCTGCTGATTTGTTGGGGCTCGACCCTGGGGCCGGCGGACGAAGCCGCGGAAATCCTGCGCAAGGAAGGCCGCAACGTGGGACTGCTCCACTTCCGCCAGGTTTGGCCCCTGCGGCCGGAACAGTTTCTGGAAAGGTTGCGGCAAGCCCGGGAAACCGTCTGCGTCGAGGGCAACGCCACGGGGCAGTTTGCCGGACTGCTGCGCAAGGAGGCCGGATTCAGCGTCTCTCGCTCCATCCTGCGCTACGACGGACTACCCTTCACCGCGGCGGACATTTTACGCGATTTGGATATCGAAACCGGCCGGGTCCGGGAATCCCACGAGACCACGGAGAGGTGACCCACATGACGACAATCGAAGATTTCGGAGAGTTTGAGACGGCGTGGTGCCCTGGATGCGGAAACTTCTCCATCCTCAAGGCCCTCAAGAAGGCTCTGGCCGACAGCGGCCTGGCCCCCCACCAAGTGCTGATGGTCTCCGGCATCGGCCAAGCCGCCAAGACGCCGCACTATCTGCGCTGCAACGTCTTCAACGGACTGCACGGGCGGGCCCTGCCCGCGGCCACCGGGGCCAAACTGGCCAACCCCGGACTGCACGTCTTCGTGGAAAGCGGGGACGGATGCTCCTACGGCGAGGGCGGCAACCATTTCCTGGCCGCGCTGCGGCGCAACGTGGACATCACCATGCTGGTCCACGACAATCAAATCTACGGCCTGACCAAAGGCCAGGCCAGCCCCACCACCTTGCACGGCCAAGCCACCAAGGCCCAGCCCCAGGGCGCGCCTTCCCAGGCCTTCAACCCCGTGGCCGTGGCCGTGGCCATGCAGGCCGGATTCGTGGCACGGGGCTTCGCCGGAAAGCCGGACCACTTGGCCGACCTGATCCGCCAGGCCCACGCCTTTCCCGGCTTCGCCCTGGTGGACGTCCTCCAGCCCTGCGTCTCCTTCAACAAGGTGAACACCTTTGCCTGGTACAAGGAACGCGTCTGGGACATCCCGGAAGATCACGACCCCGCGGACTGGAACCAGGCCATGACCCTGGCCCGCCAGTTCGGCGACCGCATCCCCATCGGCGTGATCTACCGCAACCCGGATCGCCCGACGTTTGAGTCCCACTTTCCCGTCCTCCAGGAGGGGCCCCTCTTCGGGCGCAACCCTGACAGGGCCAAGCTGACGCGGTTGATGGAGAGCTATATGTAATGCGGGAGGTTCATGGTTCAGGAGTGCAGCGGCTCAACGAAAGGCGGAGCGAGTGAAATTTCACCCAAGGCGAACTCTACGTCGCCGGAGAGTTGACGATCCAAGGCCCCTTGACGATAACTCAACCCAACAGTCCGACGCCCGTAACGCGGTCGCGGAGAAAAGAAAGCCTCGTCAAAACCGAGGGCTGAATCGTGCCGTCAAAGGGATCAGGAAGCTCTTCGGGGGACCGAAGAGCGGGGGGAGCGGTTTCCGGGCCGTCCGGCCGCAGTGATCTGCGATCCACGGGCAGGAAGTAGTCCAGGGAGGCCAGCAAGGCGCCGTCGGTGCTGCGCAGGATCATGGCCGTGACGTAGACCCGGCCGTAGACCACTGAGTAGGTGCCGGTGAGCACGGCGAAGGCGTTGATGTCCCGGTTGATCTTGTCCAGTTCACGGGACAACGCGAACTCTCCTTGGCCCTTGCGCACCAGCAAGGACTGGGTGCGCAGGCGCACGTCCACCATGTGCATGCCGTGCTGAGCGAATCGGGAGCCGATCTGCTGGGGGATGATCCGACCCAAATGGCTGGTCCGGTCCAGGTCGTCCAGCATGACGAAGGAGGACATCAGCAGGGGCATTTCACAGACTTCCGGTTTGCACAGGGCCTCGAACAGTGTGTCCGCAACGGTGTAATGCACCGTGATCAGTTCCGTCGCGGGTTGATGCACGATATTTGATGGTCGGGAGCACCCGGCCGACCAGAACACGACCAGCCAGAGCACGGTTAGCCAAAATATTGCTATGCCGCGTCGCCTTGATCCATGGAACATGTTTCTATTCATGACTACTTTTCTCCATCACTTCCGCGCCGCAACCGACACGCCCTTTCCCTAAAGAAAACCGGGCGACCGCCGATAAGAAGAGCAAGTGGATCAATCTGCCCGATCGGCAATCTTCCCGAGGTTGTTCGGAATGCAAATTTTACCCGTTCTCCGGGTTCATCCCTGTTATAAGCAAATTTCGATCCAAACCCACGTATCGCCCGTCCGAGCCTCCGGTGCTTCGATACGTTGAACGTAACCAAAAGGAACGTCGTCACATGCGGACAATATTACTTGGACTTTTCCTCGGGTTCGTCCTCTTGTCGGGACCAGGGTGCGCGAAGCCGCAACCAGTGGAGATGGACTACATCCCTTTGCCGGTCTTGTCCCAAGTTCCGGTTCCCACGGCCTACCCCCTGAAGACTCAGCCCAAAATGCAGGCCGTACATCACTGGGAGATTCTGGCTGAGGACGTGGCCATCCGGGTCCACGGAGCCCTGGAACGCCGTGTTCTTGAGCGTCAGTTTCCCGTCCACGTAGCCCCGTCCGGCACGACCCCCTTCGCCAAGTCCTTTCACGCCCTGCTGATCACCAAGCTGGTGGAGCGAAACATCGCCGTGTCCAGCGGCTTCACCAACGCCATGGTCCTGAGTTTCGACATCGAAACCATCCGCCACGGCCACCGGACCCTGCATACGGGCCCGGGCGTTTATAAAGCCTTGGCTCCTGGCGTCTTCGTCCAACGATCCTCCCTGCTCACCCCGGACGGCCATGGCGCGCTAGTTAACCAGACCATGCTGGAAGCCGCCGAGGTCAACGTGGAGTCCGGGGCATATACCCACGATTTGCCCCGAATGGAGATCCTGATCACATCGTCTCTGGTCTTTGAGGAACATTTCCTGATGCGGGACTCCTCCATCTACTACATTAACGACTCGGAATGGTGGCACTACAAGCAGCACGCCCTGCCCAGCCAACCGGCGACGGTCAACTATCAGCTCGTGGACCGCTAGGGAGACGCAATCATGCTCAGAAACCTTATAGTTGCTCTTCTCGTCGGCGCGCCCCTGGCCCTGGCCCAGACCGTAACGGCCGCCCATCCGTATTACGGTTCCGGATCCCACGCACATGTCCAGGGATTCCAGGGCCTAGCCTACGCCCTGGCCGACGGGCTGGAACACAACCTAGTCCAGTACGTGGACCGGACTCGGCCGATCCTGTTCACCAGCTTCGTGGATCTGGACGACCTGAACACGTCCAGCACCTTTGGACGGCTACTGGGCGAACAAGTCGCCTCCAGGATATCCCAACAAGGATACCGGGTGGTTGAACTCAAACTGCGCCAGGGCTCCATGGTCTTCAGCCAGGAGGCCGGAGAGTTGATCCTCTCCCGTGACCTGCGCGACGTGCGGACCAACCACGACACCCAGGCCGTACTGGTGGGAACGTATGTCATGACCGACAATGCCGTAATCGTCTCCGCCAAGCTGCTCAGCACCCTGGACGGAGCCGTTCTGTCAACCCGGGACGTTACCCTACGTAAAACAAAAGAAATCCAAGAGCTGGTGACCAGGAACACCGTCACCTTTCAGCCCACGCACGCCCAGCCATCCAAGGCGCAACCGGAACGTGAAGCCGTGCCCGAGGGCCCCCTGGCTCGCGGGACCATCCTCCTTGACCCCAAGAACTCCCTGGCCGCGCGGCTAATCCAGGCCCGACTGGCGGAACTGAACTACTACACCGACCGGGTCGACGGCATCTGGGGGAGGAACTCCCGGGCCGCGTTGAACCGCTTCAAATCCAATCGTCAACTCGCTTCGCCAACGACATGGGACCTTTCGGCACAACGGGAGCTGTTCAAGGAAACTGGCCAATGACCTCCGGACACCTCTCATGGAGCCCCCCTCATCCTGCTACCAAACCGGTTACGAAACACTTCCGAGCGGGGACCCGGCGATGATCAGCGCCGCATCGTTCACTCCGGGCAAGGCCGCACCATAATTCCAACCGATGCACTCTGAAACAGTGCCGTGCCCCTTGGCACGTCGAATAAGGATACGGCGGCTTCATCGGCACATGAGTCAGAGTGTCGAACCGTGCGCAATTCCCTGAAAACACTTCTTGCAAGTGGCCATGAACGTGATTAGCTCTATTCATGTTCATGGCCAATTGTCGTTCTCGGCCACGTCTTCTTCTCGTGTTGTCCGGACACTGTTCTTCGAACCAAAGACTTTGACTCAGGAGTTCCCATGCGTCCTCTGACATCTCTTACGAACTTGTTTTCCCTAAGCAGCCTCTTCGCCTTGCTCCCCCCCCCCAGCCGGATAGCCTTGATCGTCCCGCTTTTCGTCCTCGGCCTTATCCTTCCGGCCCATACCCAAACCGAACCTTTTGCCGTCGGGAATCACCTTCCAACTTTTTCCATGACCGTACCGGAGTCTTCAGCGCACCGGAGCTACTTAGGACTGTCGGCGGAAGCGTCCCAGTTCACTCTGGCCGATGTGGACGCCCCGGCGCTACTGATCCAGATCTTCAGCATGTACTGCCCGATCTGTCAGCGCGAAGCACCTGAGGTGAACGCGCTGTACGTCGCCCTGCACCGCGAGGGTTTGGCGGACTCGATCAAGATTTTGGGCCTTGGCGCGGGCAATTCGGATCTTGAAGTCCAGGTATTTCAAGAGCGTTACGACGTCCCGTTCCCCCTGGTCTCCGACCCGGACTACGTCCTGCACAAAGCCTTCGGCGGAGTGGGAACTCCCTATTTCGTCCTGGTCCAGTCCTCCGACTCGGCTGAGGATGGCCACGTTGTTCGACTCTCGCACCTCGGAGCGTTCGATTCCGTGAAAGACTTCCTGGAAGCTCTGATCAAAGCCAAACACTAGGAGGTGCCATGCGCACCGCTCCTGCCGGATACACGACAAGAATGACGTTGCTTCTGGGGCTCCTCTGGATGCTCCTCATCGCGGGGAGTGCCCTGGCGGGTACGCCTGAAGGAGTCATGGGCAAAGTTTTCCAGAGCCCAAAACTCAAACCCATCGACAGTGAGTTGAAGGTACGGGTCGACGATCCGGCTCCCGACTTTTCCCTGCCCGCGGTAAACGGTGATACCATCACCTTGAGCGACTATCGTGGCAATAAAAACGTCATGTTGTCCTTCGTTCCCGCGGCCTGGACCCCGGTCTGTTCCGACCAGTGGCCCGGATACAACATTCTTCAAGACATCTTCGACCGGCATGAGACCATCATCCTGGGCATCACCGTGGACAACATTCCGACGCTCCACTCCTGGCTTCAAGCCATGGGCGGACTATGGTTCCCGATGCTCTCCGACTTCTGGCCCCACGGTAGAGTCGCCGACGCTTACGGCCTGCTGCGCGGCGACGGAACCACGGAACGGGCCCTGGTCTTCATCGACAAACAGGGTCTGATCCGTTTTCTGCACGTGGAGGACATCAACATCCGCCCTCCCCTGGAGATCGTCATGCAAGGCCTTCAAAACCTCACGGATTGATCTCGCTACCTCCAGCCGTTTTTCTCCCTTTTCTTCCATCAGCGTTTCCGGGCACGGGCCGAGACGGGCTCACGCCCGCTCTATCCCGTGCCCGTCCACGTTGACTTGGACGCGAAAATTTGTTTTCAAACCGGGGTTCAAGGTTTCTATTCCCGGCTTGTCGCCGACACGAAAGATTTTTGGGAGCACTGAGGCACCGGATTGAGAATCGACCCGAAACGCAATCGAGAGCGGATGGTCCGTGAACAAATCGAGTCACGAGGCATTACGGACCCGGCGGTACTCTCCGCCATGCGCAAGGTCCCCCGCCATCTGTTCGTGGAAGAGGCCCTGCACTCTCAGGCGTACGAGGATCATCCCCTGCCCATCGGCTACGGCCAGACCATCTCCCAGCCGTTCATCGTGGCCCTGATGACTGCCGTGCTCAACGTCCAGCCGGGAATGCGGGTTTTGGAAATCGGAACCGGCTCCGGCTATCAGGCGGCGATCCTCGCGGAAATGCGAGCCGAGGTCTATTCCGTGGAACGCGTCCAGCCCCTCTATTCCGCGGCTCTGACCCGCCTGAACAAAATGCGCTATTTCAACGTCCACCTGAAACTGGACGACGGCACCATGGGCTGGCCGAAGGAAAGTCCGTTTCAACGAATCATGGTCACCGCCGGTGGGCCCGACGTCCCTCCGCCCCTCTTGGAACAGTTGGACGAATCCGGCATTCTGATCATCCCCGTGGGTGCCAGGCAACGCAGTCAGGAACTCATCCGTTTCGTCAAGAAAGAAGGCAAGATCATGAAAGCGAACCTTGGGGCCGTCATGTTCGTCGACTTGGTCGGCGCCCATGGTTGGTGATCAATTCAACTCCACTCACAGTTCCCAACCAGCTAAGCTGGTCCCGCGAACCTCATCGGTCCGGCCCTCCGGCTCCAGCACTCCTTAACATTGACTCTCAAAAGACGATCCCCATGACCAACGCTTCAAGCACATCACCCGACGCATCCTGCTCCACCTGCCCGTCGCGCAAAAAGGGCGAACACGGTGAACGTTCCGCCGCCAATAGGGTGCAGGACCAACTGATCAAATCCACCCTGGACAACATCCGCTTCAAGCTCTTCGTGATGAGCGGCAAGGGCGGGGTCGGGAAAAGCTCCATCGCCGTGAACCTGGCCGCGGCCCTGGCCTTGAAGGGACACCGGGTGGGGCTGCTGGACGTGGACATCCACGGCCCCAGCGTCCCGCACCTTCTGGGGCTGTCCGGAACCCTGGAGCAATCGCGGGGTTCGCTGATCGCGCCGAAACAATATGGAGACCGCCTTTTCGTGGTGTCCATGGAATCGCTGCTCCAAGACCCGGATCAGGCCGTGCTCTGGCGCGGCCCCATGAAAACCGCGGCCATCCGCCAGTTCATCGCCGACGTGGACTGGGGCCGTCTGGACTATCTGGTGGTGGATTCTCCCCCCGGAACCGGGGACGAGCCCATGACCGTGCTCAAGACCATTCCCGAGGCTCTGAGCATCGTGGTCACCACGCCCCAGGAAATCTCCCTGGCCGACGTGCGCAAGGCCATCAACTTCCTGCAGTACGCCCATGCCAACATTCTCGGACTGGTGGAAAACATGAGCGGGCTGATCTGCCCGCACTGCTCCGGGCGAATCGAGCTGTTCAAGACCGGCGGAGGAGAGGCCCTGGCCAAAAAGTACGGACTGGAATTTTTGGGCGCCGTCCCCCTGGACCCCGCGGCCGTCGTCGCCGGCGACCTGGGCAAGCCGGTAGTCATGCTCGACGAGGACACCCCGGCCAAGCGCGCCCTCTTGCAACTGGCGGACACGGTTATCCGCACATCTGAAAACAGCCTGGAGGCCACCGCCGGTGGACCGCCGCAGTAGCCGCTCTCCGGTAAACGCCCCCAGACCATGACGAGGTCGAACATGCTGACCAAGCAGCGTCGTATTTTCTCCCTTTTCGGAGCCGTTGCCGGCATTTCCGTGCTGCTGTTGCTCTGGACCGGATTATGTGCCGCGGGCACAATCTTTTTCTACAAAGACGAACACGGGGTCATGCATTTCACGGACACCCCTACCTCTTCCAAGTTTCGCCCGTTTCAGTCCCTGCGTTCCCGCATGGGCAGCAGCGCGGACCGGGCCTCCATTACCCGCTACGTGGAGCAGTACAGCCAGAGGTACGGACTTGATCCACATCTGGTCATGGCCGTGATCGAGGTTGAATCCGGCTTCAACCATCAGGCTGTCTCCCGGGCCGGGGCCCAAGGCCTGATGCAGATCATGCCGGCCACTCAGCAAGACCTGGGGTTGACCGCGCCCTTCGACCCAGCGGAAAACATCGAAGCCGGCATCCGCTACCTGAAGATGCTCATGGACCGCTTCCCGGACCTCTCCCTGGCCCTGGCCGCCTATAACGCCGGACCGGCCAACGTGGAACGCTACAACGGCATCCCCCCGTTCCGGGAAACCCAGGACTACGTCCGCAAGGTCACGGCCAACTACGACCGGCGACGAGCGGCACGGAACTAGTCATGCTCAATCTCGCCAACCAGGTCACCCTGGCCCGCATCCTGGCTGTCCCCGTGTTGATTCTGCTGCTGTATTTTCCGAGCAAGCCGGTCAATGCCGTCGCCATGGTCGTGTTCATTCTCGTGGCCCTGACCGACTTGGCCGACGGCTTCATCGCCCGCCGCTGGCAAATGGTCTCCAATCTGGGCAAATTTCTCGACCCTTTGGCCGACAAGCTCCTGATCAGTTCCGTCTTGATCATGCTCGTGTTCCACGGCTGGGTCCAAGCCTGGATGGCCATAGTGATCATCGCCCGTGAGCTGACCGTAACCGGTCTTAGGGCCATCGCCGCGGATCAGGGCCATGTCCTGGCCGCGGACAGCTTCGGCAAACTCAAAGCGGTGATCCAGGTGGTGGCCTTGTGTCCGCTGATCCTCCACTATACATGGTGGGGGTTCGACCCCCAACCTCTCGGCGCGGGGCTGCTGGCCATCGCCCTGATCCTGACCGTCTTTTCCGGCGCAAAGTACGTGATCCACTTCTTTCGCCAAGTGAATCGGGACGACGCGGCCTAGACGGAAGAACCTCGCCCTCGACCTCTTGCCAAGGACCCCCTTATGGCCCAGATAGACGCATTTTTTCGGATGATGCACGAACTCGGAGCGTCGGACCTGCACCTCTCCTCCGGCTCCCAACCCATCATCCGCCTGCACGGTGAATTGCAGCGCATCAAGTACAAAGTCCTGGAGCATGAAGAACTCAAGAAAATGCTCTACGAGATCACGCCGGAGCAAAAGGTCAAGAACTTTGAGGAGAGCGGGGACGTGGACTTTTCCTACGAAATCCCCACCCTGGCCCGCTACCGGGTCAATTTTTTTCAACAGCGCCGGGGCTGCGCCGCGGTGTTTCGCGAAATCCCGCAAAAAATCCTGAGCATCGACGACCTGAAACTGCCTCCGTTGTTCAAGAGCCTGGCCATGCTTCCTAAAGGACTGGTCCTGGTCACCGGGCCCACGGGCAGCGGAAAATCTACGACCCTGGCGGCCATCGTGGACTACGCCAACCGGAACCGCAAGGACCACATCCTGACCATCGAGGACCCCATCGAATTCGTACATGAGCCGGTCAGCTGCCTGATCAACCAACGCGAAGTCTCCAGGGATACCTTGAGTTTCAAGTCCGCGCTACGCGGGGCTCTGCGCGAAGACCCGGACATCATCATGGTGGGCGAAATGCGCGACCTGGAAACCATCGAACTGGCCATCGAGGCCGCGGAAACTGGCCACTTGGTGTTTTCCACCCTGCACACCATCTCCGCGTCCAAAACCGTCGACCGGATTATCGAGGTTTTTCCCGGAGACGTTCAGGGCCAGATCCGCTCCGGTCTCTCCGAATCCCTGCGGGCGGTCATTTCCCAGAACCTGTTCAAACGCATCGACCGTCCGGGTCGATGCGCGGCCCTGGAGATACTGGTAGGCGTTCCGGCGGTACGCAATCTGATCCGCGAGAACAAAACGTTCCAGATCAACTCCGTAATCGAGACCGGACGCAAGTACGGCATGCAATCCCTGGACGACGCCATCCTCAAACTCCTTCAGGAAGGGGCCATCTCCCCAACGGACGCCTACAACAAGGCCGTTTCCAAATCCAAATTCCGGGATTTCCTCACCGAGGCCCCCCAGGATTTCACCGAGGTCTGATCCATGCACCGCAGCCAATTGGACGCCACCATCGCCGAGGTGCTGACCAAGGCCCCGGACACCTCGGACATCCTGTTCACCGTGGGCAAGCCCATCCAGGCCGAGGTTCACGGCAGACTGACCGACGTACCCACGGTCCTGCTCCCCGGCGCCCTGGTCCCGTTCCAGGTCGAGTCCGTAGGGTTTTGTATGATACTCAACAAGCACTCCGGCAGCCTGCGTCTGTTTCTGGATCTTCAAGAGCAGGGCTCCTGCGACCTTTCCTACGACCTTCCGGGCTTTTGCCGCTTCCGGGTGAACATTTTTTTTCAACAGGGCTCGGCCTCCATCGTGATGCGCAAAATGCCCAGCACGATCCCCACGCTCAAGGATCTTAATCTTCCTCCACTCTTCGACCGGATGGCCGACGAAAAATACGGTTTGATCCTGCTCACCGGCGGAACCGGGACCGGAAAGTCCACCACCCTGGCCGCGCTGATCGACGCCATCAACGAGCGCCACTCCAAGCACATCCTGACCCTGGAAGACCCGGTGGAGTTCGTGCATCACCACAAGCGCGGCACGGTCAACCAACGGGAAATGGGCACGGACTTCGATCGTTTTTCCTCCGGCCTGCGCGCGGCCCTGCGCCAAGCTCCCAAGGTAATCCTGGTGGGTGAAATCCGAGACCGGGAAACCATTGAAATCGCCCTGCAGGCCTCGGAAACAGGCCACCTGGTTCTGGGCACCCTGCATACCAGCGACACGGGCCAGACCATAAACCGGATCATCGGCATGTTCGAACTGGCCGAAGAACGCCTAATCCGCCAACGCCTGTCCCAGGCTTTGAAGTACGTCGTCTCCCAACGCCTGATGCCCCGCATCGGTGGTGGACGTGTTGCGGCCCTGGAAGTGCTGACCAACACGCTGCGGATCAAGGAGTTGGTCATCAACGGCGAATCCGGCGAAAAGACCTTCTACAACGTGGTCGAGTCCGGCGATGCTTACGGCATGTTCACCTTTGACCAACACCTGGCTCGGCTGTATTCCGAAGAAGCCGTCACCGAGGAGACGGCCATGAACACGGCTTCGGACCGCTCCCGCCTGGGCCAGACCATCAACCGGATCAAGACGCTGCGCGGGGAAAAAGTGACGAACATCGAGGGGTTGGAGCTGGATACGAACTACGACCAACGCAACTCCGATCTTTAAGACCGTGATATCCAGCACCGAAACAGGAATTTTCCGCATGCGCCTAAACTGCCCGCACTGTGATCGACAACTCTCCGTGGCCGACGATAAAATCCCGTCCGGCCAACGCTTTAAATTGGTCTGTCCGCAATGCAACAAACCGTTCACCGTGGAGCCTGACTCCGTTGGCACAACTTCCGATACAAACACCCCGCCCTCTGTGCCTCCGTCGGCTCCAACAGCGGATGAGACGGACTTCTACCCTCCGGGAGCAAAAATCGCCTTTGCTTTCGTGCGCGATCCGGAGTGGAACGCCGCCCTGACCTCCAGCCTGGGCGAGCAGGGATACCACTTGGCCGTTCCCGGCGACACGGCGGAAGCGATCCGAAAAATCGACGCCGCGGCCTATGAACTCGTGTTCATCGACCATGCCCCGCATGGAGCCGAGGTGCTCCAGCGCGTCCACGGCTGGCCGGGGGGCCAGCGTCGAGGGGTGAACGTCGTCCTGATCGGCGGCGAGGCCAAAAGCCTTCATCCCGACGCCTCTTTCCGCAACGGCGTGAATTGGTACCTGCACCAAAACGACGTCGCCGACGTTCCCCGGCTTGTGCGGACCGTCATTGACGGGTACGAGGAAACCAGCAAAATGTGGCGTCTGGCCGCTGAAGAGGCAAGCAAACCCAAGAACTGACGTTCACGACGGACATGGAATCACGAAGAAAAGCACGCTTGTTGAATTGCTTGGAAACCATCCTGGAAATGGAGTCCCAATTGCGCTCTCTGCGCGAGGCCGAAACGTTAGTGATGGAACTCTCGTCTCTGCGATCCCTGATCCACGGTCTCAAAATCGAGCGGACCCCGGTGGACGAAGCGGATATTGAGCGGATTGAGCTGGCCACGACGATTTTTTTACAGGAGTTGGAAGTGCAGTTCCAGTACCTGGAAACCAGACCCCACGCCGACCGGCTGCTCCAATAGTTTTTTCGGTCTGGATGTCCCCCTCGACTTACCAAGAAGCAAACACGCCATGAAATGGACCCGCCTGCTCTTTTCTTTTCTCCTGCTGTTGAGCGGCTTTTTGGCCTGGACGCTCCTGATCCATGATCAGGGCTGGAAATCCTACATGGAGCTGCGGGACCGCCGAGATGCGCTGGTCGAGCAAATCGCCGCCGTAGACGAGGTCAATCTGGATCTGAGCCGCGAAATCCGTCGCCTGACCACGGACCACGAGTACGTGGCCAGCGTAATCCGGGTGGAGATGCACTACCTGCGACCCGATGAAATCCTCTATATTCCGCAAAACGAGACGTTCCGGAGATTGCCATGACCGAAAAAATCGCCTGGTTTGAAGAGGTGTTGCGCCTGGAGCCTAATTCCAAGCTGTTTTTCCCCCTGGCCAAGGCATATACGCAGGATCATCGCCACGAGGACGCCGTTGCCGTATTGCGCAAGGGGTTGACCTTTCACCCGGAACACCTGGAAGCCCGCCTCCTTTTAATCGAATGCCTCACCGAATCAGACGCCGCCTCCAAGGACTTGCCTTTTTCCGCCGAAGGAACGCCTGAAGCCGAGGCTCTCTCCTCCCCGGAACTGGAATCGCTCACCAAAGCGTTGATCGAACACCCTTCTTTTTGGAGGCACTGGGGCGCTCGCAGCAGGGCCGAAGGCCGGACCGACCTCGCCGTGACCCTGGACATGCTCGCGTTCCAACTCGGCGGAGCCCGGGTCACCTGGGAGACGCTCCTGGAACAAGGCTTGCGCGCGGTGACCGGTGGACGCGAGGAGTTTCAGGTTCCCGTTCCCCTGGAGCAAGAGGCCCCTGAACCTCCGAAGCCCGAACTTCCGTCGGTGCCCGAGCCTGGGCCGGCTCCGGAGCCGAATCCTACCCCCTCCCACGAACAGGACCCCGAGGCGGAGGCCGAAGCCACCCTTTCCGAAGGCGAGCGACGGTACTACGAGACAAAAACCTATGCCGACCTGCTGGCCAAACAGGGCGAGCACGACGAAGCCCTGGATCTGTACGCAAAGCTGCTCCAAACGTCTCCGGATGACGAACAACGCCAGGAGCTGGAGGCTCGGATCCAAGAACTGCGTGACCGATCCGTCAAGGGCCAAAGAGAGCCGGATTCTCAACAAACCGAGCACGGGGAGCCGGAACCGCGGGCGGAACCGGAGCTTGAGTCTGATTCGGAACTGGAACGAAATACCGAAATGGAGGACGCGTCGGGAGACGCTGAGCATCCCGTTGCGTCCTCCTCCACTGCCCCGTCGCCGACAACCGCGACCACGAAACAAACCCTTAAGAAGCTTGCGGAACGATTGGAATCCCGGGCCGGGATATAGGCTTCTCCAAACCCGTTCCACACTGCATGCGATTGGAGTTCACCGCGATTATGACCATCCATCTTCTTTTGCGCCTAGGCCTTTTGACCCTGCTCATTTCCCTGGCTGGTTGCTCGACTATCCAAAGTGCTTGGGACAAAACCGCCGACGCCTACGAGACCTATGTCGACCCCAAGCCGGAGATCGACCTGGACCGCCGCCCCGGCTTGTCCAGAAACGAACAACTTTTGGCCACGCAGTTCAGCCTGATGGACCAACACCTGGAAGAGGCCCTGCGGACCCTGGCACCTCAGGATCAATTTCCGCCCGCGGCCTGGTTCACCACCTTTCTGGAGCGGTTTCCCTGGATGACCGCCGTTCTGGCGGTGGATGCCCAGGGTCGAGTGCTGACCAGCCATCCGGAGACGCCGCTGAAAAGCATCGCCTTCGAGCCGTTGCTGGAGCGGGAATGGTCCATGCTTCAGCGCGACCTGCAAGGCTTCGTCGAGGAGACGCCGTTGGGTCCGGAAGTGATCATTGCCGGCCCGTTCTTTCGCGACGGGACGTGGCAAGGGTTGATCATCGCCCATTTCGACCCTCGCGCTCTGACAGCCTTCGCCACGGCCTCGGAACGCTTGGTCCTGCTGACTCCGGAAACCCTTCTTTGGACCGGCGTCGATCAGGAGACCACCCGAGAAATCACACAAGCCCCTTGGGACAGCATCCTCCGGGACCGGGTTCACGGCCGCCGGTCGGCTGAGTCCCGGACTTTTCTCTGGCTGTCTCGGCCCATCGGGGCTCTGCAACTGATCTACGCCCTGGCCCTCGCCAACTAACGCCTTTTTCAAGGAGTCTTCCCATGCCTCAGATCACGGTCATCGAGCACCTGCTTTTCCACCAGAAGGAATCCCCCATGGCCACGGGGCGATTCACCCGCCTCCTTTCGGAAATGATCCTCTCCGGGAAGATCATCAATCAAGAGGTGAACAAAGCCGGATTGGTGGAAATCCTGGGGCTGACCGGGGAGACCAACGTTCAGGGAGAAAAGGTCCGCAAGCTGGACGAGTTCGCCAATCAGGTCCTGGTGCACCGCTTGCAACGGGCCGGCGTGCTCTGCGCCCTGGCCTCCGAGGAAAACGCCGACTTGATCCAGATCCCCGCCGACTGCCCCCAAGGGGACTATATCCTGATCTTCGATCCCCTGGACGGTTCGTCGAACATCGACGCCAACGTCAGCATCGGCACGATCTTCTCCATTTTTCGCCGAACCAGTGCTTGCGGGGAACCGGTCACCATGGCCGACGTGCTCCAAAAAGGCGCTCAACAGGTGGCCGCCGGGTATATCATATATGGTTCGTCCACCATGCTCGTGTACACCACGGGCAAAGGGGTTCACGGCTTCACCCTGGACCCCAGCGTCGGCGAGTTCCTGCTCTCCCATCCGGACATCCAGATTCCGGAACGAGGCAAAATCTACTCCGCCAACGAAGGGTACCGGCACTACTGGGACCAGCCCACCCGTAAGGCCATCGATTACTTCAAGGATCCGAACAACGAATCCAAACGGGTCTATCGCTCCCGGTACATCGGCTCCCTGGTAGCGGACTTCCATCGTAACCTGCTCTACGGCGGCGTCTTTCTCTACCCGGCGGACACCAAGGACTCCAATCATCCCCACGGAAAGCTGCGCCTGATGTGCGAGGCCAACCCCCTGGCCATGATCGTGGAGCAGGCCGGCGGCATGGCCACCGACGGAATCAACCGCATCCTGGACATCCAACCTGCTGAACTGCACCAGCGCGTTCCTCTGGTCATCGGGTCCAAACTGGACGTACTCAAAGTCCGGGAACTGCTCCAGGCCGGTTGAGCCGACCAGAGCCCGGTTCAGATTATCTTCCATGCTCTGCCTCGGCATCGAAACTTCCTGCGACGAGACCGCGGTGGCCCTGGTCCACGACGGCCGACTGCTGGGGCAATGTCTGCACAGTCAGGAAAAACTCCACGCCTTGTTCGGCGGTGTGGTCCCGGAACTGGCCTCCCGCGGTCATCTCACGGCCCTGCCCGTTCTCTTGGAACGGCTCTTGGAGCGGACCGGCCTGACTATTCGGGACGTCCAGGTCGTGGCCGCCGCAAGGGGGCCCGGCCTGCTGGGCAGCCTGCTGGTGGGCATGGGCATGGCCAAGGGCCTGGCTCTGTCCCTGGGTGTTCCCTTGGTGGGCGTCAACCATCTGCACGCCCATCTGCTGGCCGCCGGACTGGAAGGGGAGATTCCGTTTCCGGCCCTGGGTCTTTTGGTTTCCGGAGGACATACCCAGTTGTATCGGATAACCTCCCCGTTCCAATTCGATCTGCTGGGCCGAACCCTGGACGACGCTGCCGGGGAGGCCCTGGACAAGAGTGCGTCCATGCTCAACCTGCCCTACCCCGGTGGCCGGCACATCGACGCCCTGGCAGCGGGGTCCGAGCCGAACCGATCCTTGTTCCCCCGGCCCTACCTGGACAACCGGAATCTGGATTTCAGCTTCAGCGGCCTGAAGACCGCCTTTTCCCAACATCTTGCCCAACGTCCGGATCTGCGTTTGCCTCGTCTTCCAGACGATGCTGCCTTGGCCCGATGGTCCGAGGACCATCCGGAATTGGGCACGGTCTGCGCATCCCTGAACTGGAGCATTGCCGAAACCCTACGGACCAAGGTCGAGCGAGCTTTGCAGGACAAAACCGCCTACCGTGCCGTGATCGCGGCCGGCGGCGTGGCCGCGAACACCATGCTCCGCTCGCTGCTGGCGGAGACCGCCCAGGCTCGTGGTCTGGCGCTGATCCTGCCCAGCCCGGCTCTGTGCACGGACAACGCCGCGATGATCGCCTACTCCGGCTGGCTGCTGGCTCGCAACGGTTGGGAACACGACCAGACAGTGGAAGCCCTGCCCCGCGGCAAGCCCATTCCCTGGGATTACCGGCCCCGGTCTTTTCCAAACCCGTCAACCTCACCTTGACACGTTCAGCCCCCGCAACTAGTTTCACTGTCTGCACAGGAGGTTGCTCTACTTCCGACATTACCCGTTCACGCAACCAAACGGCACGTCATACGAACCCGCAAGCGAAAAGGAGACGAACATGGCTCATGAACTGAACGATACGAATTTCGACGCTGAAGTCCTGCAGTGCGACCTTCCGGTCCTCGTCGATTTCTGGGCCCCCTGGTGCGGCCCGTGTCGGGCCATTGCCCCTGTGATTGAAGAACTCAGTCAGGAGCTGACCGGACAGGTCAAAATCGCGAAAATGAACGTGGACGAAAGCTCCAAGACTCCTTCCCGCTTCGGCATTCGGGCCATCCCCACGCTGATCCTCTTTAAGAACGGGGAAGTGGTCGAGCAGTTGACCGGTGCCGTCTCCAAGAGCAGCATCAAGGAAATGATCTCTAAAAAAATCTAGTTCTCACGTATGCAATCTTTTGACTCGGTCATCATCGGGGGCGGTCCGGCGGGAATGACGGCCGCCCTCTATTTATTGCGCTCCGGAGCCTCCGTGGCCATGGTGGAGCGCCTCGCTCCCGGCGGCCAGATCCTGACCACGGAATGGATTGAAAACTACCCCGGCCACCCCAAGGGCGTGAAGGGCTATGAGTTAGCCGACCTGATGGCTGATCACCTCAAAGATTTCTCCTACACGACCCTGCGCCAGGAAGTCCGGTCCATCGAACACCAGGGCCCCGGGCGCAACCTCGTGCATCTGGACGAGGAAACCATTCAGGCCAAGGTCGTGATGATCTGCTCCGGCGTGGCCTGGAAGCACTTGGGGCTGGAGCGGGAAGATTACTTCACCGGGCGGGGGATTTCGTATTGTGCCCTGTGCGATGCCAATTTCTTCAGGGGCCAGGCCGTTGCCGCGGTGGGCGGCGGCAATACGGCTTTAGAGGAATCCATCTATCTTTCCAAAATCGTCGCCAAGGTGTACCTGATCCACCGCCGGGACGCCTTCCGGGCCGACAAGATTCTTCAGGAACGGATCAAGAACATCCCGAATATCGAGTGCGTGATGCAGTCCGTGGCCACCGAACTCGTAGGCGACACGGAGCTTAAAGGTCTTCGGGTAACGCATCTGCCCGACGGCGCCCAGCGCCTTCTGGACGTCTCCGGGCTGTTCGTCTTCGTGGGGTCCACCCCATTGACCAGTTTTGTTCCCGAAACGCTGACCCTCTCCCCGGCGCGCTTCATCGTCACTGATCAGGAAATGACCACCAATTTGCCGGGAATTTACGCCGCGGGCGATGTTCGCGACAAGCTTTGCCGCCAGGTGGCCACGGCCGTGGGAGACGGTGCCACGGCCGCCCATTCCGCATCCCTTTTTCTGGACTCTCTGTGAACAAAACATCCCTCTTCGCCTTTTTGTCCTGCTTGCTGCTCACCGTGTATCTTTCGGGATGCGGCATCATCGATTATTATTTTCTGACCCCTCCGGAGGACACGGCCCAAGAACTGGCTCAGGCCGGGTTCGAAGCCATGGAAGAGAAGGACTATCGCCGGGCCATCACGGCCTTTACCAAGCTCAAGGACCGTTATCCCTTCAGCCCGTTCACCTCCGCGGCGGAATTGGCCCTGGGCGACGCCTATTTTCTCTCGGAGCAATACGAGGCAGCGGTCCAGACCTACCTGGAGTTCGAGTCCCTGCACCCTGGCCATGAAGCCATACCTTACGTCCTGTTCCAGGTCGGCATGGCGAACCTCCGACAATTTCGCTCCATCGACCGGCCCACCGAAAACCTGCATCTGGCTCTGCAATATTTTCAGCGCCTTCAGCAAACCTTCCCCCAGTCTCCTCAAGCCCGTGACGCCGAGCAGGCCATCCAGGAGACCCGGAGCCGCATTGCCGAGCACGAACTGTTCGTGGCCGATTTCTATTGGCGCAGAGGTCAGTATGGGCCGGCTTGGCGGCGATACCAAGCCGTCCAGCAAGAGTTTGGCGACATTCCGGAAATTTCGGAATACGCCCAGAGGCAAAGTGATTTCGCTTACTACCGCTTCCAGAAACAGCAGTCCAAGGAAGACCGTGAAGAACGGGAAGGCACCTGGAAGCGTCTGCTGGACTGGCTCTGATTCCGCTGCACTCGCGTGACAATGCTCTCCCCCTGTTTCCTGGCTTTTGCGCCACTTTTCGGCCCGCCCGTTCACCATGCCTGAACTTGGCACCTTGGCTTGGCCCGTTCTCTCGGACGATCTGCGGGTCCAGGACGACGTCCTGGCCGCCTCATATTCGTCCGTCGGCGATGTCGAGCGTTCCTGGATCAAAAAAAACATCGCCCAGCTCTACGCCCTGCACCCTCCCGGGGGCACGGACCGCTCCAGCACACGTACCCGTTGGAGCAGCGGCCTTACCACCACGTCCACCCGCCTTGCCAGGCCCTGGGCGTGCCTGGTGTGCCCGGAATCAATCTCCGAAGCCGGAGCCGGTCCGGCCGGAATCGCGGCTGCCCTGATACCGGTGATGACTTCGGGGATTTCCGACTTTCTGGCGATTCTGCCTCCATCATCCCTCCAGTCCGCCCACCTCTTGACCACTCTTGAATTATGCGGCCTGGAAAACGTGTTCGCTGTTCAGCGGGAAGCAATGCTAAAGGAACTCGTCGCCCTCGTGGCACGGGATCCGAGGGGATTGATTTTGGATCTGGGCAACCTCGCTTCTTGCTCTCCGCTCACGGAGCAGGCCCTCCACCGGACCATGGTCTGGCGACCTCGACTTTCAGGGCAACTCCGCATCTGGTGCTCCGCACCCGGTCAATGGGATTGGTCGACCCTGGAATGGAACCACTCTCATTCCCGGATTGAAGCCTGGGGCCCGTGCCGCGAAACCGCACCGGGCCAGATACTCCGGGATGACGGGGACTGGGATGCCTTCCGTCGCTTACCCGGCCCTCTGGGCGTCGGCGCGGACATGCTCCATGCCCCGGATTTGTTCGAAATGGAGGGCCTGCCGGGCGACGGTCTGATCCTCACTCCGGGTCAGGAGGGCTGTTGGTACTGGCCGGACCTTGATCCGGGCTTCGTGTGTTTCCAAAACGGCATGGCCCTTGTTGATTCTCGATGACCACCGCCGAGGCGTTACCTTTCTCCTACCCGTCGCGAACCAATCCCCAAGAAAGCGATCGTTCACTCCCTCTGATACCCCCTTTCCTCGATTTCCCCTTGTAAGGCCTGGGGTTCATCTGTAAAAATCGCCTCCATGAACAAAGCCAAATCCACGCCGACGACATCCTCCCCTGCCCACGGGCCGGGAAAACGCTCCAGCTTGTCCCTGGTTCGCAACATCGGGATCATCGCCCACATTGACGCCGGCAAGACCACGGTCACCGAGCGCATCCTCTATTTCAGCGGGGCCATTCACCGCATGGGCGAGGTGCACGAAGGTAACGCCACCATGGACTACCTGCCCGAGGAACAGGAACGGGGGATCACCATCACCTCGGCCTGCACCACCACCCAGTGGCATGAACATATCCTGAACATCATCGACACTCCGGGCCATGTGGACTTCACCATCGAGGTGGAGCGTAGCCTGCGGGTCTTGGATGGGGCCGTGGGCGTGTTTTGCGCGGTCGGTGGGGTGGAGCCGCAGTCCGAGACGGTCTGGCGACAGTCTGAAAAATTCGGCGTGCCCAAACTGGCCTTCATCAACAAACTCGACCGCCTGGGCGCGGACTTCGCCGCCGTGCTGGAGGACATGCGCTCCAAACTGCGCACCATGCCCCTGCCGCTGCAAATTCCGGACGGACAAGGCCAGGACTTCAAGGGCGTGATCGACCTGCTCCGGATGCGCTTTTTGAGCTTCATCCCGGAAGACAAAGGCGCGAACGACCAGTGGCAAGAGGCGGAGTTGACCGCTGAACAGGAACTGGCCGCCCGACCCTGGCGGGAGCAGATTTTGGAAAAAGTCGCCGAACAGGACGACGCCCTGCTGGAGGCGTATCTTTCCGGCTTGCCCATGGACCTGGACGCTATTCAGGCCGTCATCCGCCACGCCACGCTGGAGGGCGCCCTGGTTCCCGTACTCTGCGGCTCGGCCCTGAAAAATGCCGGAATCCAGCCGCTGCTGGACGCGATCTGCGCCTACCTGCCTTCCCCCGAGGACGCCCCGGCCGCCAAAGGCATGCACCCGGTCAGTCACGACCCCGTCTCTCTGTCCGCGGACCCCGGCGGACCGCTGGCCGCCCTGGTCTTCAAGATCACCATTGAGGCCGGTCGGCGCTTGGCCTATGCCCGGATCTACTCCGGAACCCTGGCCGAAGGCGAGCAGATCCGCAACGTGACCCAGGGCCAGGATGAACGTATTGCCCATATCTACCGGATGCACGCCGACAAAAAGCAACGCCTGGACAAGGCCGGGGCCGGCCTGATCGTGGCTCTGGCCGGCTGCAAGGTCACCCGTACCGGGGATACGCTGGCGACGTTGAACAGCCCGGTGCTTCTGGAGCAAATCACCGCCTACCAGCCGGTGATCTCCCTGGCCCTGGAGCCCAAGACCCAGGCGGACGCCAAGAAGCTCTCCGAATCGCTCCAATTCTTCCTGCTCCAGGACCCGACCCTGTTCCTGAGCCAGGACGAGGAAACCGACCAATTGATCCTCTCCGGAATGGGCGAACTGCACCTGGACGTTGTCCTGGAGCGGATGCATCGGGAGTACGGAGTTTCCCCTCGGACCGGCAACCCACAGGTGCTGCATCAGGAAACCATCCTCAAACCCGCCCAAGGGCAGGCCGTGTTCGAGCGCGAGCTGGCCAAGATTCCACATTTCGGCGCGGTCCGGATCGCCGTGGCTCCGCGGGACCGGAACAAGGGCAACGCCGTGCGCTGGACCATGGACACCCAAGGCTGGCCCGAGGCCTGGATCAAGGCCGTGGAGCAAGGCGTCGCCGACGGTCTGCAAAGCGGCGTGGCCAAGGGATATCCTGTCCAGGATGCGCTGGTGGAGATCATGCAGCTGGAACGGCGCGACGGAGAATCCTCGCCTGTGGGCTACCAGATGGCCGCTGCCCAGGCCTTGAAGCAAGCCTTGAACGAAGCCGATCCGGTGCTCCTGGAACCGATCATGAACATCGAAATGACCGTCCCGGACGAGTTCGTGGGTGAGGTGATCGGGCTCTTCAATTCCCGAGGCGGCCGGGTGGGCAACATGTTCGACCGTTCCGGAGCCAAGGTGGTCACCGGCATGGCCCCCATGCGACAACTATTCGGCTTTTCCACGGCCCTGCGCTCCGCCTCCCAGGGCCGGGCCGGCTTCACCATGCGCTTCGCCCGTTTCGACGCCCTGGCGTGATTCCCACTCCCATGCATCCACGACGGACCAGGCTTTGGTGGGAGAACCTGATCAGGGGGCTTCGCCACGGATATAAGCGGATTCTGCGGATCAAATCCTCTCCCGAGGACATCGCCCTGGGCATGGGGCTGGGGGTGTTCATCGGCCTGTTGCCGATCATCCCGCTGCAAACCGTGGTGGTCCTGGCCCTGGCCCTGCTTTTGCGATGCAGTAAACTGACCGCCCTGATCGGCACTCTGATCACCAACCCGCTGACCATCCCGTTTTTCTACCTGGTCATGCTCCGGATCGGCCGTTTTTTTCTCCCCGACGGACGGGGACGGCTCAACCCGGATCACTGGACCATCGGCGAGCTCCTGCAAGCCGGCTGGCATTTCTACGGCAGCATTCTGCTGGGCGGTTTCGTGATCGCCTTACCCAGCGCCGTGCTGGCCTACTTCCTGACCCTGGCCGTGACCCGTGCCCACCAAGCCCGTCGGGCCAGAAAAATGGCCACGTCGCCGTACAGGAAAAGTCCCTTTGCTGCGTCACCCCAGTCCACGGCCCAATCTCCATCCAAACCTTCGGCCCTGCCCTCCGACTCCACGAGACCGGACTCATGACCTCCGCGCTATCCAGAACTCCGGGACAGGCCGCGCACAGACCCAAGCGCAGCCTAGGGCAGAACTTTCTGCAGGACCAGGGCACGGCCTGGAAAATCGCCGATGCTCTGGAAGCTTCTTCCGGACACCGGGTTCTGGAAATCGGTCCGGGACGCGGTGCGTTGACCGGCCGGCTCCTGGAGTCCGGCTGTGATCTGTACGCCCTGGAAAAGGACGGCGTTCTGGCCGGAAAGCTGAAAAAACACTGGCCGAGACTTTCAGTGGTCGTCACGGACGCGCTGCGGTTCAACTGGACAAAGCTCCACGGCCCATGGCGAATCATCGGGAACCTGCCCTACAATGTCGCCTCGCCGATCATCTGGGACCTGGCCGCCGACGTCCCGCACCTGGAGCGGGGCATATTCATGGTCCAAAAAGAGGTCGCCCAAAGACTGGCCGCCGCGCCGGGCTCGCGCAGCTACGGGGCCCTGAGCGTCTGGGTCCAGAGCCATGCCCAGGTTCGCGGCCTGTTCACCGTAGGCCCCCAGGTCTTCCACCCCCGCCCGAAAGTGGACTCCGCCGTGATCTGCCTGACCTCCTTGGCCCCGGAAGAACGCCTCCACCACTCCGGCCCTCTCCGCCGATTGCTGCCCCTGTGCTTCCAGCAACGCCGCAAACAACTCAAAACCATCCTCCGCCCTCTCTGGGGCGATCACTTGGACCAGTGGTTCCAGGACCAAGACCTGCGCCCGGAAAGCCGCCCCGAAGAACTCTCGCCCCGCCGCTTCCAACTCCTGGCGAACCTTTTATTTCCTCCTCACCAGGACCCTGAAAACCCCAGCCCGGCCACGTCATGAAGGTTACGCTCTCAAGCACCCGACCTTCATGAAAAAACATCGCGGACCTGAGCCAAGTAGCTAAATCAATCGGCTTCCGGCGTCATCCGAACCGTGTGGGTGATTGTGGAAAAGGCCCCGGTGCCGCGAAAAGATCCGGTCAGGGGCATGGTTTGCTCCGGTTCCGGAGCCGCGGCCAGGGAGATATGCCGATCGGCCACCACCAGTCCGTGGGTCGGGTCGTAACCCCGCCAGCCGATCCCCGGCAGGTAGGCCTCGGCCCAGGCGTGCAGCTCGGCCTCGGGCACGTCCGGATCACCCTCCTGGTACCCGCTGACGAACCGGGCCGGGATACCCGCTTCCCGGCAGATCTCCATGAAAAGCACGGCCAAGTCCCGGCAGGAGCCGACTCCTTCGGCCAGCAGCCTTTGCGGGGCAAGCACGCCGGGCTCGAGGCGCTCCTGGCGCTGTACGTGCTCGAAAATCCATCTGTTCAAGTTCAGAAGAAAGTCCATGCTGGAGGCGTTGGCCTGGGTGGCCAGGTTGCCGGCAAGGAGGCTGACCGGATCCGTCCCCACGTCCATATCCTTGGAATTCCGGCCCGGATAGCGACGAGTCAGGCACGAACACAGTTCAACGCGTTCCACCGGAGTCAGCTCCACGGGCAGGTGCTCTGCCGCCCGGGTCAGGAAGAAGTCGAAGGGGTTGGCACGTAGGGTTTGCACCCGGCAGATGCTCTCGATGCGCAGATTCTGGTGCATGTCGTTAAACCAGATCTGCACGAAGCCGTTGCCCCAGAGATCCAGGCCGCGGGCTTGCCCTGCGGGTTCGGGTTCGAACCGTAACGTATGCTCTAGAATACGCTGCGCCGGATCGGGGCGCGGGAGAAGGCGAACGGCGTGGGGCTCCAGGAAGACCGCACGGGAATAGCCATAAGTTGTGACGTGAGCGACGGAGAAGATCATTCTTTCTTCACGTCCGCGGCCAGAGCCGCTTTGGCCCTGATCCTGGAGGTGCGCTGGACCCGGGTCAGCTTGGAGGCGATGTTCTCGATCCACTCCGAGGGCAGTTCATGGACCAGAGCGCGCAACCTGTCCTGCCACCAGCTGGAAATCTCCGCCAGCTCTTCCTGCTCGAAGCGGTGTTCCACCAGCTTGTAGCTGCCCTTGGAATAAAGAATCACGTCAACGGGAAAGTCCACGTCCGAGGCGCTGATCCGGGTGGAATCGAAAGCCAGGCAGCCCACCTTCAGGGCAAAAGCCAACTTGTCCGTATATTTCAAGGTTCGATCCAGGACCGGCTTGCCGTACCCGCTCTCCCCGATGATGTGGTAGGGCGTGCCGTGGGTGATGATCACCCAGTTGCCCTCGGGATAGAGCAGGAACAACTGGTGTTCCGCATCGTTCTTGAGTTGCCCTCCCACCAGGATGTGCAGGTTGAACTGCAGTCCGCTGCGTTCCAGATAGGGCCCGTCCTCCTCAGCCACCTTGCGCAATTCACGGGCCAGAGCATTGACCGCCTTGAACATCCGGTCATACGGTTCTTCCAGCCCGGCCACCTCTTCCTCGAAATAGGTCATGACCTTGTCCCGGACCGAGCGCAGTCCGGAGGTCATCACGAAGAACGCGCCGTGACCGTTCTCAAAGTCGAAACTGGTAATCTTGGGCGCGGTGGTCAGCTCGTTTCCGGAGGTGATCCGGGTGTCGGCGATGCCCACCAGCCCATCTTCAACGGTGATCCCGAGACAAAAGGTCATTGCGGCACATGCTCCGGTTGATGGTCGTGAAGGAAGGAAAAAAGGCAGGGCGTCCGATGCCTGTTGCTTCTATTGCTACTGCTGCTGACTTTGGTCAATGGCCGGAAGCCGAGAGAAAAATGTTTCGTAAATGGCCCGGTCCAGGACATTGAGCCGCATTTGCAGGTCGTCGGTGAATTCGTGCAGCCCCTGTTCAAAAATTTCCTCAATGGTGTGGTAGGACAATCCGGCACAGATCTGGCCCATTTGCAGTTCCGCGGGGTTGGAGAAATAGCCGATCCGCGTTCCGGTGATATCGTGCAGGCACTGCTGGGCCTCGGTCAGGCAATAAAGAATGGAGCGGGGAAAGTCGTGGTCCAGGATCAGGAACTGGACGACTTTGGACGGGTCGATCTTGCCGAAAGCATGTCGATAGGCCTGAAACCCACCCACGGCCTTGAGCAGTGCCGCCCACTGGACATGGTCCAGAACCATGCCCACGTGATCCAGGCTGGGCAGGAGGAGAAAATACTTCACGTCCACGATCCGGGACGTCTTGTCCGCCCGCTCCAGGAGTCGGCCCAGCCGGAAAAAACGCCAGGCTTCGTCGTTGGCCATGATGTCCGAGGCGATCCCCCCGATCATCAGGTTGCGCCATTTGACCTCGGCGCAGAACCGCTCCGGCTCGCGAATGATCGCCTCAGGTCGGACGCAGGTGTCGTTGACATAGTGATAGAAGACGTTCACCGCCTCCCACATTTCCGTGGGAATGCTGTTGCGCACGGAAAAGGCGTTCTGCCGGGCGGCCCGCAGACTGGAAAGAATGGAATTGGGGTTCTGGGCGTCCGCGGTCAGGAAGTACAGCACGTCCTCTGGACGTTGTTCCGGGTAGCGGGACTTGAAGATGGCATAGTCCCCGGTGGTGACCACCAGCGGTTTCCACTGTTCGCCTTTTTCCTCGGGAACGTCCAGAGTCAAATGCCAGTTCACGTCCAGAAACCGGGCGATATTGCTGGACCGCTCCAGGTATCTGCTCATCCAGTAAACGGCGTCGGCGTCTCTGCTCAACATGCTCTTCTCTCCTCTTGACTGCCGGGTTATCGTCCCAGGACCCAGGTGTCCTTGCTCCCCCCGCCCTGGGAGGAGTTGACCACCAAAGAACCCTTGGTCAGGGCGACCCGGGTCAACCCGCCGGGAATGACCTGAATCTCGTTGCCGTACAGGACATAGGGCCGCAGATCCACATGTCGGCCTTCGAAATGGTCACCCACGATCACCGGGCAGCGGGACAGGGAAACCGTGGGCTGGGCGATATAGTTGCGCGGGTCCTGCCGGATCTTCGAGGCAAAGGCCTCCTGGTCGGCCTTGGTCGAGGCCGGACCGATGAGCATTCCGTACCCGCCGGATTCGTTGGCCGCCTTGACCACCAGGGAGTCCAGGTTGGCCAGAACATGCGCCATCTGCCTGGGGTCGCGGCAGATGTAGGTGGGGATGTTGGGGATGATCGGGTCTTCGCCCAGATAGTACTTGATGATCTCCGGCACATAGGCGTACACGGCCTTGTCATCGGCCACCCCGGTTCCGGGCGCGTTGGCCAGAGCCACTCGTCCTTGACGATAGACATCCATGATTCCGGGCACGCCCAGCAGGGAGTCCTCGCGGAAAACCCGCGGGTCCAGAAAATCCTCCCCGATCCGCCGGTAAACGACGTCAACTTTGATCAACCCCCTGGTGGTGCGCATATGCACGTACCCCTCATGGACCACCAGGTCCGCGCCTTCCACCAACTCGATGCCGGTCTGCTGGCTCAGAAAGGAATGCTCGAAATAGGCTGAATTGTGGACCCCGGGGGTCAGCAGGGCCACGCTGGGCCGGGTCTGCCTGGACGGGGCGATGGAGTGGAGCATGTCCAGGAGCTGGGACGGGTAGGTGTCCACGGAGCGGACATTGGAAGCGCTGAAGACTTGGGGGAAGGTCCGCTTCAGGATCTGCCGGTTGGCCAGGACGTAGGACACCCCCGAGGGCGAGCGCAGATTGTCCTCCAGAACATGGAATTCCCCGTTGGCGTCGCGGACCAGGTCCGTGCCCGTGATGTGACACCAGACGCCCAAAGGCGGATTCAAGCCCCGGCAGACCGGAAAATAACCCGCCGATGATTCGATGATGTCTCGGGGGACGACGTTGTTCCGGAGAATCTTCTGGTCGTGGTAGATGTCGTCCAGAAACAGGTTCAGGGCCTGAATACGCTGCTTCAGACCCCGCTCCAGGTGGTTCCACTCCTCGGCCTCGATCACCCGGGGCACGATGTCGAAAGGAAAAATCTTCTCCGCGCCCTGCTCGTGGCCGTACACGGAAAACGTGATCCCCAGATCAAAAAAAATCTTCTCCGCCGCGGCCTGTCGGGTCAGGAGTTCATTGGCCGGCAACGAGCGCAGCTTGTCCAGCAACAGCCTGGTCCCAGGCCGGGCCACGCCCGAAGCCTCGAACATCTCGTCGTAAAACGGCCCGATCTCGTATCCGTCAAAGTTCACCCCTGCCTGCATGAGCACCTCGCTGAAAAAAACGGTGAGAGGATAATTTCCCTGCCCGCCAGCCTCCGTGCTGTCCCCCGGCGTTGGCATTGTTGAGAAAGACAACGCTACGCCAAAAGATTCCGGCCAACAAGAACCAGAAGCATGTGCTTTCTGAACTCTTCACCTTGACAGACCGAAGCGGTTGTCCATAAAAGACCTCTCTTTTTCCAATTTCATTTTCAGGAGTTTTGCGATGCAAGTCGAAAAGTCGAAAAACGGCGCCGCCGGCGCCTTTGTGTTTCAGCCCGTGGTGGAAAAGTGCGAAGGATGCGAACGGATCAAGGAAGACGACGGGTTGCGCCATTGCAGCAGCTACGCCGAACCCGAGGCCAAGTGGGCTCTGGGAGTCTGCAACTTCGCCACCCATGTCAAGGCCAGCGTGGACAAGCAGGGCAAAATCAAGGTCAACCCCTTGAAGGCTTCCAAGCGCGCTGCTCGCGGCCGTTAAACAACCCTCTTGGTTTGGGATATTGCTCTGATGCGTGACGCTTTGTGCTCCGTCATCGCAGGTGGACGAGACCGGGTTATCGAACTGCAACGCGATCTGGTGGCCATTCCGGCACTAGGCCCTGTCAACGGCGGCCACGGTGAACGGGAAAAAGCCGAACATCTGCTGCGCCTGCTGCGATCCATGGGCGCCTTACGGATCGAGGAAATTCCCGCTCCGGACGACACCGTGCCCTGCGGCTTTCGGCCCAATCTGGCCGCGGTGATTCCGGGCCGGGACGCCTCCCGGACCTTCTGGGTCATCTCCCATACCGACATCGTCCCTCCGGGTGACGCGGAACTCTGGACCAGCCCCCCTTACGAGTTGCGGGTGGACGGGGATCTGATCTATGGACGCGGCGTGGAGGACAACCACCAGGGCTTGGTGGCCTCTTTGCTGGTGGCCGAGGCCGTGCTCGCCGGATCCGAGCCGCCGCCCATCAATTTCGGGATGCTCTTTGTCGCGGACGAAGAAACCGCCAGTGCCAAGGGATTGGACTACGTGCTGACCCACCGCCGAGACCTCTTCGGTCCCCGGGATCTGATCCTGATCCCGGACTTCGGAACAGCGGACGGAGAAATGGTGGAAGTGGCCGAGAAAAGCCTGCTTTGGTTGAAGTTCTCGGTCTTCGGCAAACAGTGTCACGCCTCCACCCCCCAAAAAGGCGTCAACAGTCTGGTCGCCGCGTCGGACTTGATCCTGCGTCTGCGCTCCCTGTACGCCCGCTTCGACCACCAGGACCCGCTGTTCTTTCCCTCCAGCTCCACCTTCGAAGCGACGAAAAAGGAAGCCAACGTCCCCAACGTGAACACCATTCCCGGGCTGGACGTCTTTTATCTGGACTGCCGGGTCCTGGTTGAATACGACCTGGATGAGATCCAGGTCGCAGTGAGCGAGACCTGCGCCGAAGTGGCCGCGGATCACGGGGTACGCGTGGAGTGGGAGATCGTCCAGGAAGTCCGTTCAGCACCGGCCACCTCGCCGGACAGCCCCATTGTCCAACGCATGCTGACCGCGGTCCAGGCCGTGCATGGGACCAACCCCAGGCCCATGGGCATCGGCGGCGGCACCGTGGCCTCGTTTCTGCGCCGCCAAGGCATCCCCTGCGTGGTCTGGTCCACCCTTTTGGGCACGGCCCACCAGCCCAACGAGCATTCTTCCATCCGGAACACCTTGGCCGACGCCCAGGTCATGGCTCATGTCCTGTGCATGGACGACCCGTCCTGAAGCCGGTCCAGTCTCCGGTTGAATCTTCCCGCACCGTCCGGGCTTGACCCGACGGCCATTCGTCACTCCCATGCCGCTTCCCTCCACCGCTGAAGACCCTCCCCCTTCCCAACATTCCGGGCGCGAGACCCATCGCAAGCCTTTGGAGCCGGACCAGTTCGACGTGATCGTCGTGGGTGCCGGCCATGCCGGATGCGAGGCGGCCATGGCCGCGGCCCGGATGGGCCTGACCACTCTGCTGCTGACCATCAACATCGATCGTATCGGCCACCTTTCCTGTAATCCGGCCATCGGCGGCCTGGCCAAGGGGCATATGGTCAAAGAGATCGACGCCCTGGGCGGATGCATGGGAGTCTGGGCCGACCAGGCCGGGATCCAGTTCCGAATCCTGAACACCCGTAAAGGGCCGGCTGTCCGGGCCACCCGGGCCCAGATCGACCGGGACGCCTACATGCGGGTGGTCCAGCGAGACGTCTTTGCCCAGGAACGGCTCTGGGTCCGCCAGGAAATGGTGGACGGTCTGCTGGACAGGGACGGACGCGTCATGGGCGTGCGCACCCATCTGGGCGAGAACCTGCTCGCCCGGGCCGTGCTCCTGACCACGGGAACCTTTTTACGCGGCTTGATCCATATCGGCCTGGAACACTTTTCCGGGGGGCGACTTGGCGACCCGCCGGCAAAATCGCTTTCCGCGGATCTGCTTCGGCTCGGCCTGGAATTAGGGCGGCTCAAGACCGGCACCGTCCCCCGGCTGCGCCGCGACAGCATCGACTACGAGTCCATGACCCCGCAACCCGGGGACGATCCGCCGCGCCCCTTCAGCTTTCATTCTCCCGGCATCCGTCTGCCCCAGGTTCCCTGCCACCTGACCCATACCAACGCGGCCACCCACGCCGTGATCCGCTCCGGTCTGGACCGCTCCCCGCTGTATACCGGGATCATCCAGGGCACCGGCGCGAGATACTGCCCGTCCATTGAGGACAAAATCGCCCGATTCCCGGACAAGGACCGCCACCAGGTCTTCGTGGAGCCCGAAGGCGTGGACCATCCGGAAGTCTACCCCAACGGCCTGCCCACCAGCCTGCCCCTGGAGATTCAGCGAGCCATGCTGCGGACCATCCCCGGCCTGGAGAAGGCCCAGATTATCCGCCCCGGCTATGCCATTGAGTACGATTTCGTCTTTCCGGAGCAGCTTTTGCCCACCCTGGAAACCAAGGCCGTTCGCGGTCTGTACCTGGCCGGCCAGATCAACGGCACATCCGGCTACGAGGAAGCGGCGGCCCAGGGACTCTGGGCCGCGCTGAACATCGCCGCGGCTCTGACCAATGCCCCGCCCTTTCTCCTCGGGCGCGACCAAGCCTACATGGCCGTGCTGGTGGACGACCTGGTGACAAAGGGAACCCGCGAACCCTACCGAATGTTCACCTCCCGGGCCGAACACCGCCTGCTGCTGCGCGAAGGCAACGCGGATCAGCGCCTGACCCCTTTGGGCCAGACCCAGGGTCTGGTCCGAGACGACCACTGGCAAATTTTTTCGCGCAAACAAGACGCCCTGCACGCCACCCTGGAGGCCTTGCGCACCGTCACGGTCCGGCCCGACGCCGCCACCAGGGCGTTCTGCGAGTCACGGGGCACGGCTCTACCGGGCAAGGCCCTCACTCTGGAGGAACTGCTCCGTAGACCGGAACTGCGCCTGAACGACCTGACCGAATTTTGGCCGGACTTGGCAAGCCTGGAGCAGGACGTGACCGAGGAGGTGGAGAACAGGGTTAAATACGCCGGATACCTGACCCGTCAGCAGGAACTGGCCGGACGGGACCAATCCCTGGAGCACATCCTTTTGCCGGAGGATCTCAACTTCGAACATGTTGCTGGACTTTCCCGTGAGGTTCGGGAAAAGTTGGGTCGCGTCAGGCCGTTGAACCTGGGCCAGGCCGGCCGGATTTCCGGCGTCACCCCGGCGGCCCTGGGATGTCTGCGCATTCATCTGCGTAAAATGGAGAAAACGCCTTCCACACCGCCAAATCCGCCGAACACGCCCGAACCATGAACCTGCCTCTGGTCCAAACCCTGGGTCGTTGGGCCATCGACCGGTCCCAAAGCTACACCCGGATGGCCCGCATCCTGGTCCAGACCGGCTCGGCGTTTGCACGGCTTTCCTTTCTCAACCCGGCCGTATTTTTCGTCCTTGTCCGTCAAGTCTACTTCACCGCGGTCCAGCCGCTGACCATCATCATCGTGGCGGCCCTGGTCCTGGGCTCGGTCACGGTGCATATTCTGCTGCGCGTCCTGATCAGCCTGGGGGCCTACGAGCAGATCGGGGAGTACCTGGTCACGGCCATGCTCCATTACATCGCGCCCATCACCTGCACCCTGATCATTGTTCTGCGCTCGGGAACCGCGGTGCTGACCGAGGTGGCCCTGATGAAAATCAACCGGGAAATCGCCACCCTGGAAGCCCTGGCCGTTCCGGTGGCGGAATATCTGTATCTGCCGCGACTGACGGCCTTTTTGATCGCCGGTCCTTGCATGAGCTTTTGTTTCTGCATCGTCGGGCTGTTCGGCGGTTTTTTCGCGCTGGGGTTCCTGCACGACATTACTTTTGCCAATTACCTGGACAGACTACTGGACGCGGTGGACATAGCGGACGTGACCAATATGATCGCCAAGTCCACGATCATGGCCGGCCTGGTCTGTCTGGTGGCCCTGCAGCGCGGACTCAGCGTCCAGCGTTCCTTTACGGAAGTTCCTATCCGGCTGATCCAGGGCATGATCCAGACCGTGACCCTGATCATCGCCGTGGAAGTGCTCTTCAACCTGTTTTAGAGGATGCAAACGAATCGTCGAAACGTCATGTCCACGTTCCCGGTCTCCATTTCCTCCCTCACGGCCCAGCGCCGACACCTGCTTCTGGTTTCCGAGGACGAGTCCACTCTTTCCCGACTCACGGCCATGGTCGTTCAGTCCGACTTCCACATCGGGGTCATTAGCGACGACTTCCCCTTTCTGACCAACCTTTCCGCACTGGAGAACATCGTCCTGGGGTGCATGTACCACAAGTCCATGTCGCTGCAATCCTGCCGGAAAAACATCCAGGGTCTCGTCGACGTCCTGGGATTGAATGAAAACCTGGATCAACGGGCCCAGTTCATGAGCAGGCCGATGCTGTTGAAAATGCATCTGCTCCGCTGCATGGCCATGGAATCGACCTTTATTTTTTTACCCATGATTTCCCGCTCCGACTGCGACATCCTGCACCGGGCAGCGGAAACCCTGGATCGAGACGTTTTTCTCTGGGTCGCATGCTTGTCAAACGATCAGGATGTCTATACTTCCTTGGAATTCCCCATCATTGACCTGAACTTCACGCCATGAGCCTCAACCAACGCACCCTGGAAATCAAGGTCGGCTTTTTCGTGCTGGCCATCCTCGTCGCCGTGGTCGTTCTGATCGTCTATATCGGGATCAAGAAGGACCTCTTCGCCGAGCGCATCCAATACACCGTGATCAGCCAGACCGGCGAACGGATCGAGCCGGGCATTCCCGTTCGGCTCTCCGGCTTCAACGTCGGGCAGGTCACGGAAGTGACCCTGGACCGGGTGGACCAGGTCCGAATGACCATCCGCGTCCTGAAGCGCTACCAGCAGTGGTTTACCGAGGACTCCAGGGTCATCCTGGACCAGGAGGGCTTCATCGGCAACAGCTTCCTGAAGCTGCTCCCCGGAACGGAAACCTCCCCGGTACTGGAGGAGGGTTCGGTGATCCGCCTGGACAGAGTCGGCGGGATCAACGAGCTGATTGAGGAAATGCAACCGGTGGTCGAGGCGCTCCGGGCCATCGTGATCAACGTCTGGGATTTGACCGATTACCTCGTGGACCAGGACGGGCCTGTGCGCAGCATTCTGGGCAACGCTGAAACCATCACCGAACGCCTGCTGGCTGAACATGGCCTGATCCATTACCTCACCGAAGATCCTCGCCCCGTCGAGCATATCGATCATATTCTCAGCCGCGCTGATACCGCGATGCTGGGCATCAACAGCCTTCTGGACACCGCCGAGCTGCGGGTGGAGGACTTGGCCCCAATCCAGGAAGAGATCGCCGGATTGATCCGAGAGATGAACGTTCTGGTCGTAGAATTCCAAGGTATTCGAGAGAACGTCACCCCGCTGTTGGCCAACATTACTCAGATTTCCGAAGACGTGAAAACCGCGACCCACGACCTGATCAGCCTTCGCCGCCAGGGAGAATACAGCCTGCGGCTGGGCACGGAACTGTTGCTGCGGCTCAAGGAGACCTGGCCGCTTTCCCGCCGAGAGGCGACCGGACCGGAACACGCCTATCCCTGGCCGTAAAAGGAGAGTAAACGGTGTCGACCCGCATCATGTTCCTGGCCCTGCTCGTCGCCTTTTTTCCGACCTTGTGGGCCTGCGGTTCTTCCTCGCAGCGAGCCGTGTACCCACCTCCGGACACGCTGCGTTTGGCTGAATCTCAAAGACATGAATTCATCCAGCTTTTCCTGCAAGGCCGCTGGTGCGAGGCCCAGGGACTGTTCGAGCGCAGCCTGGAAAGCTATCAGCTCCAGGACGACTTTTGCTCCGCCGCACGAAACCACCTGATAGCCTGGAAGTTGCACCAATACCTGGGCCTGGACGCGGACCACCACCTGGAGGCAGCCCGAAACCTGGCCGAGACCGGATTGGCCTGTCCGGATATTAACCTTCCCGGCATTGATACGACCCACGAAATTCAAGCCGGAGACAATCTCGCCCCGACGGACCGCGCCTACCGCGAAATGCTCGAACAAGCGGCGTTCACGGCACTTGCCGCCATGCTTCGCGCGGAGCCGGACCCGCTCTTCGCCTCCGTCTACGGGCGCAAGGCCGCCAAAGCCGCCTTGGAAGCCGACCAGTTGGAACAGGCCCGGATACTCATCCATCGGACCCGCGAATTGGATGCCCGGCAAGGCTGGATCGTCTTTCTCATCCAAGACTGGAACTTCATCCTGTCCCTGACTCCGGACCCGGCCGAGGCTCACCACATCCAAAACCGCGTTGATCTCCTGCGCGGTCTGATTCAACCATGTTCCCCGTAAGCATTTTCGCTCCCTTTCCGCTGCCCGTAAGTCAGGCAGGACTCTATTTCCAGAATTGGGGCTTCAGCTTTTCGGACGCCCAAAAACCTCTGACCATAACCGTCGCCCTGATTGTATTCCTCACCCTGGTTTCCGTGGCCGGGACCCTGTATCGTCGCGCCCGGAAATCCGGGACCGCCGGGCTTTCCATCCACGAACCGACCAAGATTCGGGACACCCTCAATGAAGCGCTTCAACAGCGTGCCACGCATGAATTGCGGTTCGAGGACGAAAACGCGCAGCGAATCGGCTTTACCTGTTCCCCCGCGGACATTGATTCCGCCGTCGGGATCACGCTGGAAGTTTCCGGATTCATCAAACCCCAGCCGTCCTGGGTCGGGCGGAGCGTCGTCTGCTACTTCAGAATCGCCCGGCAACGCAAAGAACCAAAATGGCTGTTCTTCTCCTTCGCGACCACCATCATCGACATCGACTCCCGCCAAGCAATCCCGCGCATCACCTTGGCCATCCCGGACCAATTGGATCGCAAACAACGTCGCGAGCATCTGCGCCTGGATCCGCCCAGCGAGGATATTCCCGAAGTTCAGATCTGGCCGGAAACCCTCTCCAATCTCGACCACCCCGAAGAAGACCCGCCTCTTCTGGAGTACTTGGTCACCCGACAGGAGAACCCACTCAACATCCTGAATATTTCCGCCGGCGGGCTCTTGTTGGAACTCCGTCCTCCGTTGCCCAAGGCCCTGGGAACGGATCTGGAAAAGGGCCAGCGGTTCTACATCCGCCTGGTCCTACGCGACCCGGAGCAAGGTCCTCCAAAAACCTACCAACTCTTGACCCAGATCCGGAATGTTTTCGTCGACCCGACCCACGGCAAACGTCTGATCGGGCTCTCCTTCGTCGCCCACCTGCCCAGCACGGAAGGACTTAGACGATGGAAGTCTCTGGACGGCAAAGGTGTTGAAGAAATCGAGGATTGGGTTTTCAAGCGGCATTTGGGTTTATATAGGGAAAAAGGTCTGATTTGATGGCGTTTTTCTGGTTCACAGCTCACCAGCTCAGCGGTTCATTGTTGATCAAATTGCCGGGTCACCTGCGTGGTCCACTGCATGACAACGACTTCGCAAACCGTTGATCCCCTAAACCAAACAACACGGGAGGAATCTTGGAAGAGGGCATGGAAGGCAAATTCTGGAGCATGATCAAACGTTTTTTCCGCAAGGACGACGCTTCCAGCATTGAAACCATCATTCTGGCAGCCAGGGACGAAGGCGAGATTCGCAAGGAGGAGGCCTCCATCGTTCTTAAAGTGCTCCGCCTGGGACGCAAGCAAGTCCATGAAATCATGATTCCACGCACGGATATCGTCTGCGCCGAGATTGAGGACCGGATCGAGGACGTGGCCGAGTTGATCATCGCCCACGGTCACACCCGGATTCCGATCTACAAGGACAACAAGGACAACATCGTGGGCATCGTGCACGCCAAGGATCTTCTGCAATTCGTGCTTCACCCCACGCCGTCCCCCCGCAACAGACTGGAGGAAATCCTGCGCGAGCCGCTGTTCATTCCGGAAACCAAGAACGTCATGGAAATGCTCCTGGAGTTTCAGTCGCGCAAGAACCATCTGGCCATCGCCCTGGACGAATACGGCGGAACCTCCGGCATGCTCACCTTCGAGGACGTGTTGGAGGAGATCGTCGGAGACATTGAGGACGAATACGACGCCCCGCGGCCTGACGACATCCAGATCCAGGGGGATGGGGGCTACCTGATCTCCGGCAGGACCGAGCTGACGGAATTGCGCGAAAACCTTGTGGTGGACCTGGAAAGCGACCAGGTAGACACCATCGGCGGCTACTTGTCGCAACTGGCCGGACGGGTCCCGCGCAAGGGCGATGTTTTCGACATCCAGGGCTTTCGCTTCCGGATCAAGGACGCGGACCAGAAAAAGGTCCGCTGGATCGACGTCCATCCCCTGGAAACGGAACCCGGTCCGGAAGCATGATCTCGACCACGCTGGTCGCCCTGCTTGGCGCTTGGTTCGGACATGCCAATCCGATCTCCCACGTACCTGGAGCGGCCATCCTTTTTCCCGCCGCACTGTTCTGGATCGCCCTGAAAGCCCCCTCCCCGGTCGCGGCCTTCCGCTCCGGCTGGATCTGCGCCGCCCTGGCCTACGCCGCCTGCCTGTACTGGGTCTTCATCCCGGTCCACGTCCACGGCGGCCTGCCCTGGATACTGGCCTTGCCCTGTCCGATCCTGCTGGGCATGTACCTTGGCCTGTACGGCGGAGGGTTTTCCGCCCTGATCCATTGGGCTCGCCCCGTCCTTTCCCCCGTCTTCCTCGGCTTAAGCGCCGGGCTGCTCTGGGGGGGGCTTGAAATGGCCCAGGGAACATTGTTCACCGGTTTCTCCTGGCTGACGCTCCCGGCGGCTCTGGCCCCCTGGCCCGCGGCCATCCAGGGTTTGGCCTTGATGGGCGAATACTGGTTGTCCGCGGTCTTCGTCGCCGCCGCGGCCTGGCTGATCCTGGCTCGCGAGAGCACGTTCGGCCTGTTGTTGGGCATCGCCACCCCCCTGGCCCTGATCGGCTTCGGCGCGGTGATGCTGGCCAAACCCCTCCCGGAAGGGGAGCCGATCCGGGTCACGCTGGTCCAGGGCAATATCGACCAAACCGTGAAATGGGAGCCGGAATACCAGGAGGCCACGGTCCGGGCTTATCTCGACCTGACCGCCAAGGAATTGTCCTCCAGGCCGGAGTTGGTGATTTGGCCGGAAACGGCCATGCCCTTCTACCTTCAGGAAGAAAACGCCTTGTCCAGGCAAGTGCGGGATTTCGTCCGGGCCCAGGAGCGTTTTGCTCTGCTCACCGGGGCTCCACGCTACGAAGTGAACCTGTCCACCGGAGAAATCGGGTACGCCAATTCGGCCTTTTTGCTCAGCCCAAAGGGAGAAACCATCGACGTCTACGACAAGGAACACCTTGTCCCCTTCGGCGAGTACGTTCCCTTGGGCGCCCTCCTGCCCTTCATCAGCCGTCTGGCCCAGAGCGAGGGCGACTTCGTGCCCGGCGATGACCCCGCTCCGCTTCATTGGGACCGGCTTGCTCTGGGCATGCTCATTTGCTACGAAGCGATCTTTCCCGGATTGAGCCGGGAACGGGTTCGCGCCGGAGCGAACCTCCTGGTGAACATCAGCAACGATGCCTGGTTCGGCCGCTCCTCGGCTCCGCGTCAGCACTTGAACCAAGCCGTCCTCAGATCAGTGGAGCAGGGCCGGTTTCTCGTTCGTTCCACCAATACGGGCGTCACCGCGATCATCGACCCACGTGGCCGACGACTTGAGGCCGGAGGTTTGTTCCATCGATTGACCCTCTCTTATCCGGAAATTCTCCTCCTCGAAGACCGCACGTTTTATCATCGGCATTACCCGTTCCTCCGAGCGCTTTTGCCCACGGCCGTCGGCGTGTTGCTCGGATCGGTCTGGTGGCTGCGTCGACGACGAGCGTCTTTCGGGAAGGACTGAACCCTTTTTTTGACTATCATCATGCACCGCATCGAACCACGGAGTCTTGTTTCATGAGCACGGCTGAAACCCAACGCGCCGAGAACGGAAAAAAACTATTGCAGTTTTCCGAACTGAAAACGGAAAGCGCGAACCTGGAAATACAATTCGACAGCTTCTGGAGGAGCCTTTGACCGGGATGCCTACGAAGCACGTCTGGTGGAAATAGACAAGGCCATCTCCCATCCCGAGGCCTGGAACGACCCCCGGAGCATGACGCCCTTGCTTCAGGAAAAGACCCGGCTCAGCACCGCGCTCCAGGAATGGAACGGAGTGCGCAAAGCCAAACAGGACCTGGACGAGTGGCTGGCCATGGCCGACGACGAACCCGACCGGGAAATCCTGGAAGAGGTTCAGCGGCACATGTTCGTTTTATCCGACAAGCTGGAACAGGCGGAACTGCATACCCTGCTCAGCGCGCCGGAAGACCAGCACCCGGTGATCCTGGAAATCCACCCTGGGGCCGGTGGCACGGAAGCCCAGGACTGGGCGGAAATGCTTTTGCGGATGTACCGACGCTGGGCCGAGCGCCATCAATTCAAGGTCCAGATTTTGGACTATCTGCCCGGGGATGAGGCCGGAGTAAAAAGCGTGGCGCTCCAGATCGAGGGCCCGTACGCCTATGGTCTGCTGAAAAGCGAAAAGGGCATCCATCGCCTGATCCGCATTTCGCCCTTCGACTCCTCCGGCAGGCGGCATACCTCCTTCGCCTCCGCGGATGTCTACCCGGACGTGGGTCAGGAAATCGAAATCGAAATCAACGAGGAAGATCTGCGCATCGACGTGTTCCGGGCCAGCGGCCCAGGCGGGCAGCACGTGAACAAGACCAGTTCCGCGATCCGGATCACCCACCTGCCCACGAACATCGTGACCCAGTGCCAGAATGAAAAATCCCAGCACCGCAACAAGGACGCGGCCATGAAGATGCTCAAGGCCCGCCTCTATGAACTGGAACTGCGCAAGCGTGAAGATGAAAAACAGGCCCAGTACGCCACCAAGGACGCCATTGCCTGGGGCAGCCAGATCCGGACCTACACCCTCCAGCCCTACCGCCTCGTCAAGGACCATCGCACCAACTTCGAAATGGGCAATGTCGAGGCCGTGCTGGACGGAGACATCGACGGCTTTATCCGGAACCATCTCCTGGAGACCCATGTCCGAAAAGTCGCCTAGCCTTCCCGCACCTTCGGAGTTGCGCGCCGAGCTGGAAACATTAAGAAGCCGCCTGGCCTCCCTACCTCTCGCCTCCCAACCAACGGACGATCCCGGTTCTGTCGCGGTCTTGTTTCGTCTGCTCAGGGGGCTGTCCCCGGAACGGTCCGCCGAGGTACAGGCCGTGCTTCAGGGACTCCCTTGGATGCTTCTGCCCCTGGAAGGCGATGTCTACCCGGCCTTGAGCCGACTTCAGGGCCAAATCGACGACCTGACCCACGCCGCCGGCCACGACGATCTGACCGGTCTGGCCCGGCGGGTCGTGTTCGATCAAGCCCTGCATACGGAGATGGAACGCACCCGGCGCTCCAGGCAGTCCTTGAGCTTGGCCATTCTGGACATCGACGACTTCAAGCAAATCAACGACGACTGCGGCCATGTCCACGGAGACCTGGTCCTGCGAACCGTGGCCGAGGTTTTGCGCAAAAACATCCGCAGATCCGACCTGGCTGCGCGCCTGGGCGGGGAAGAATTCGCCCTGCTGATGCCGGCCACGACCCAGGCCAGCGCGGTATTCCTCTTGGAACGGATCATGTCTACCCTTCGCGGGTTGCGTTTCGACTGTCCCGCCCTCTCCACCGCCCCCCAGGTGACCGTTTCCATTGGACTCGCCTGCTATAAGGGGTTCCGGAACATGCCGCCCGTGGAGCTGATCGAACTGGCGGACGACGCCTTGTATTCAGCCAAGCGGGCCGGGAAAAATCGCCTGGAAAAAGCCCCGCTCCGGGACATCGCTCCGGACCCGGCCTCCCAAACCCTGGTGGATACCGCGGAGAAGAATTTTCTTTTCCAAGGGTTGTCCGCCTGATCACCATGAACCCCCATCAATCAATGCAAAACAATCCCAATGGGACATTGAGCATCGCCGTGTTCAGCGGCAAGGGCGGCGTCGGCAAGTCCAGCCTCAGCGCGAACCTGGGCTTCTGCCTCAGTGAGTCCGGACTACGCTGCCTGCTGATGGACTGCGACCTGGGGCTGGCCAACCTGGACGTCCTGTTGGGAGTTTCCAGCGACGTCACCATCCAGGACCTCCTGATCCAGGACATCACCGCCGAACGGCTCGTCCAGCCGGTGGCCCCGAACCTGGACCTGCTGCCGGCCGCCAGCGGCGTGCCCGAACTGGTGGAAATGGACGAGGACCAGCGCGCCCTGTTACTGAAAAAACTGAAGCCGATCATATCCGACTACGCCTTCCTGATCCTGGACATGGCCGCCGGTCTGAACCCCACCCTGCTGGCCATGGCCCAGGCCGCGGCCAAGCGGATCGTCGTGCTCACGCCGGAGCCGACCTCGCTGACCGACGCCTACGCCGTGATCAAGGTGCTTTCAGCCAAAGCCGATATTCGCGACTTCCTGATCCTGGTCAACCAGGTCGCGAACAGAGAGGAGGCCCAGGCCACCCATCGACGCCTGGACGCCGCCGTGGAAAAATTCCTCGGCTTCAAAACCCACTACCTGGGAATGGTCCGGAGTGATCCGAACATGGGAAAAGCCGTGGCCAAGCAGCAAGCCCTGATGCGCATCGCGCCCAAGTCGCCGGCCGCCGAGGATATCCGGGTACTGGCCGAACGCCTGCAATCCCTGCGCGCGGCCTTGATGCCGGGATTGCTCGACAAACCGGTCCTGGTAAATTTTTAACCTTCAACCTATAGAATTTTTTCACGTATCGGTGTAGGTAGACGCGAATTGGTCCTCGCCGTGGTGTTTTTCTTATCGCCCGCCATACAGATTTGGAGAAAATGCTCATGAACAAAAGTGAATTGATCCGCACCCTGGCCGAAAAAAACGACATCCCGATGGAGTACGCCACCACCGTGGTGAACACCTTTTTTCAGTCCATCAAAGACGCCATGATCCAGGGCGATCGCGTAGAGATCAGAGGATTCGGCAGCTTCAAGGTTAAAGACTACCAAGGCTACAAGGGCCGCAATCCCAAAACCGGCCAGTCCGTGGAAGTCCAGCCCAAGCGCCTGCCTTTCTTCCGGCCAGGCAAGGAACTCAAGGACCACCTCAACGAAGACGCGTAGTCGCGGCGACCGCAACGTCGCGCGCAACAACGCAATCTCCCCGGGAGAATCGTGCCGTGCTCAGCCGGCCACGACGGTGCCCGTACTTGTAATCATCCGTTTTTCCGGAGGTTTCGAGTATGAGCATCTGCGCGAGCACCGCTTCGCTGAGCACGAAAGAACGGGCACCTCGGTTTTTTGAGTGGGCATCGCCCGCACACGAAGGAAGTGCAATGAATCAGCGAATATCAACCAGCGACGCTTTCGGTCCCTGGGTGGAGTGCTGCAAAATGCAGGGCAGCGGCAACGACTTCGTGATCCTGGACAACCGGGCCTTGCAGCTTGCCCCGGATGAAATGCCCGACTGGGCCAGGGCCGTCTGTCGCAAGGCCTTCGGCGTGGGAGCCGATGGTTTGATCCTGCTGGACACGACGCCTCCGGGCGTGGACGCGGACTATATCTGGCACTTTTACAATGCCGACGGCTCTCGGGCCGAAATGTGCGGCAACGGTTCCCGGTGCGCCGCGCGCTTGGCCCATGCGTTGGGACTAGCCGAAAGGAAGCATGTCCTGGGCACGGACGCCGGTCCCATCAAGGCCGAGGTTTTACACGATCAGGACCTGGTCAAGGTCCAGCTGACTCCACACCACGATCTGCGACTGGGTCTGGACCTGATTCTGGAACCGTCTGTCCCGGACGCTTCCGACCAAATCGAATCAACGCCCTCCTGGGAAGCCCACTTCGTGAACACCGGAGTCCCGCATCTGGTTGTCTTTTCTTCGGATGTGGCCGCCCTGGACGTCCAGGATCTCGGCTGCCGATTCCGTAATCATCCCAAATTCGCGCCCAGCGGCACCAACGTCAATTTCGTCCAGGTCCAGGACCGGGAGAGTATGTTGCTGCGCACCTACGAACGCGGGGTTGAGGGCGAAACCTACGCCTGCGGCACCGGGGCGGCGGCCTCGGCCTTAATCGCCCACTCCCTGGGCCGGACCGAGCCGGAAGTGAACATCCGCACATCCGGAGGCGAACTTCTCGGCATTGCCATCGAGCAAAACGCCCTTTTTCTGACCGGCAAGGCCGTCTTGGTCTTCACGGCCAACCTCAATCTCCGTTCCCTGGGTCTGAATCGGACCGAGCCGTAATCCGCGACACGGTCCCTGACCGGTTTCATTCGCCCGGCACCGGCACGCACGTACAGCACAAGGAGGAAATATGTCGTTTCACGGAACGTTCACCGCATTGGTCACGCCGTTCAACAACGGCGTGATCGATGAAGACGCCTACAGAAATCTGATTGAATGGCAGATCGAACAAGGAATAGACGGGTTGGTTCCCTGCGGCACCACCGGCGAATCCGCGACCCTGTCCCACGCCGAACACGCTCAAGTCATTAAGATCTGCGTCGATCAGGTCAAAGGACGGGTCCCCGTGCTGGCCGGTGCGGGCTCCAACAGCACCAAGGAGGCCGTCGAGCTGACCAAGGCGGCCAAGCAGGCCAAAGCCGACGGCGTCCTGCTGATCACGCCCTACTACAACAAGCCGACCCAGGAAGGACTGGTGGCCCACTTCAAGGCCGTGGCCAAGGAAGTTTCCATTCCCATGATCCTGTACAACGTTCCGGGTCGGACCTGCGTGAACATGCTCCCGGAGACCCTTTCCCGGTTGTTTCGGGAGGTCCCTGAGGTCAAGGGCGTCAAGGAGGCCACCGGGAATATGGCCCAGGTTTCCGAGGTGCTCGAATACTGCGGACCGGACTTCATCGTCCTTTCCGGGGACGACTTCACGGTCCTGCCCCTCTTGGCCCTGGGCGGCAAAGGGGTCATCTCCGTGGTTTCCAACATCGCCCCGGACAAGATGAGCGACCTCTGCCGCGCATACCGGGAGGGCGACACCTCCAAGGCCCAGGATCTGCACTACGAACTGGCCCCGCTGTGCCGGGCCATGTTCATGGAGACCAACCCCGCGCCCGCCAAGACCGCATTGTCCCTGATGGGCAAGATCAAACCGGAGTTCCGTCTGCCCATGGTTCGCATGCAACCCAACAACGAGGCCCGGCTCAAGGACATCCTCGGGCAGGCCGGGCTGATCACCCTGAAGAAATAGTCCAACGCCGCGCACGGTCCGACGATCAGGGGCGAGGGACATCCCTCGTCCCTTTTTTTGTTCCGCGTCCCGCGAACACCAACCATACCAACAGCCGGGCAAAGATACCTCGTGCTCAAAACCTACCTCAAGCTGCTCTGCACCTCCATGTTCTGGGGCGGCACCTTCGTGGCCGGGCGAGTGGTGGCCGCGGACCTGCCGCCGTTCTCCGCGGCCTTTTTACGCTTCGCCATCGCCTCGGTCAGCCTGGTGATCCTGGTGCGCGTGTACGAAGGCGGCCTGCCGCGACTTCGCCTGGGTCAGTTGCTTCCGGTGTTCATCCTGGGCATGAGCGGCATTTTTGCCTACAATGTCCTGTTCTTCACCGGCCTGCGCACCGTGGAAGCCGGACGGGCGGCGGTGATCGTGGCCACCAATCCCATCTTCGTGGCCCTGCTGGCCGCTCCGCTGTTCAAGGAACCGCTGGGCATGGGCAGGGTGGTCGGCATCGGCCTTTCGGTCTGCGGAGCGATTCTGGCCATTACCGGAGGTCGGCCCCAGGATCTCTTTCATCAAGCCCTGTCCTGGGGTGATGTGGCCATTTTCGGGTGCGTGGCCAGTTGGGTGATCTATCTCCTGGTGGGCAAGGTCATGATGAAGGACCTTTCGCCTCATGCGGCGGTGACCTGGTCCTGCCTGGTGGGCGTCGCGGCCCTGCTGCCCTTCAGCCTGGCCGAGGGCTTGCCGGGCCATGTTCTGGCGCTGACCTGGACGCGCTGGGTGGCCCTGGTCTACCTTGGTGTATTCGGCACGGTGCTGGGATTCACCTGGTTTTACCAGGGCGTCAAAACCATCGGGCCTTCCAGGGCCGCGGTGTTCATCAACTTCGTGCCCGTCTGGGCCATTGTCTCCGGATTTCTGATCCTGGGTGAAACCATCAGCCTGACTCTGATTCTGGGAGCGGCCATGGTCGGCTTTGGCGTGTACCTCACCAATCGAAAAGGGGCGGAGCCCCGATGATGCCCCCGATGATGCCTACTGCCAGCCACGTCCCGGCGAACCCCGCCCCTCCTCCCCTTGGCCTTTCCTGGCTGATCTGGGGACTGGGGGCCGCGCTCTACTTCATGAGCTTTTACCAGCGGGTGGCCCCTGCGGTGATGACCGATCTGCTGATGAGCGACTTCCAGATCGGAGCCGCGGCCCTGGGCAATTTTTCGGCCTTTTACTTCTACAGCTACGTGGCCATGCAGGTCCCCACGGGCATGCTGGCGGACCACTGGGGGCCGAGGCGACTGCTCACGGCCGGGGCCTTGCTGGCGGCTTTGGGCACTTTTTTTTTCGCCCTGGCCGACACCGTGCTCCTGGCCAACATCGGCAGGCTGCTCATCGGCGGTTCCGTGGCCGTGGCCTGGGTAACCCTGATGAAGCTGGCCACCCACTGGTTCCCGCCGCGGATGTTCGCCTTTGTCACCGGGATCGGACTGCTGGTGGGAGTGATGGGCGCGGTCACCGCCGGGGCGCCGCTCCGCATGCTGGTCGACATGATGGGTTGGCGCGGGGTGATGTGGATTCTGGGACTGATTTGTCTGGCCCTGGGCGCGGCCATCTGGCTGATCGTCCGCGACGACCCGACTCAGCGGGGATATGCCTCCCACGCTCCCGTCCTGGCCGCGAGAACGGATCATACCGGCGGGATGTTCCACGGGCTTGGAAGCATTTTCCAGTACCGGAACACTGTGCTGCTCACCGTGGCCCAGGGCGGCATGGTCGGCACGGTCCTCACCTTCGGCGGACTCTGGGGGGTTCCGTTCCTGGAATCCCGCTACGCCCTTTCCACGCTGACCGCGGCGGCCCTGAGTTCGGCGATCATGATCGCCTGGGCCCTCTCCGGCCCCCTCCTGGGATTCTTTTCGGACAGGCTGTGCGCCCGAAAACGGCTCTACGTGGCCGCGTCCTTCATCGCCCTGGCGGGCTGGTCTTCAGCCCTGCTCATCCCCGGGCTGCCCTTGCCCCTGTTCGCCGCGGCGGCCATGATCGGGGCCGCGGCCTGCGGCGTGGTCATCGTGGGCTTTGCCTTTGCCAAGGAATCCGTGCCGCCGCGACTGGCCGGGACGGTCTCCGGAGTTTGCAACATGGGCACCATGTCCGGCCCGATGATCCTTCAACCGCTGGTGGGCTGGCTTCTGGACCGACAGTGGCAGGGGGATCTGCTCAACGGCGTCCGCGTCTACGACGCCCAGGCCTACCAAACAGCCTTCCTGCCCATGCTCGCCTGGCTCTGCCTCACCCTCACCCTGGCCTGGTTCACCAGGGAAACCCACTGCCGTCCGGCCCGGGAGGCCTCGTAGCCGGTGCGAGGGAATCCGTCCTCGACAAGAATCAATCCAGAGTACGTCTTTCCTCCTTTACTCCACCGCCAGAAAACCATCGATCAACCCGGCCAGCCTTTCCGGCTCCTGATACATCACCCCGTGCCCGCCCCCCTGAATTTCGACGGCACGGGCATGGGGCAGGGCCTGGGTCAGGATGTGGGCGTTTTCCGGGGGGATGACCCGATCTTCGGTTCCGGTGATAACCAGGACGGGTTTGGAGATGGTTGAAAGTCGGTCGCAAGCGCCGGGCCAGGAGCGCAGGGTTTGGGCCTGGCGCTGGATGTGGGCGTCGATGATCGGGGCGGTGATGGGGGGAAGGTATGCGGAGGGGTCGGGATTTTGGCGCAGCCAGCCCTGGGGGAAAAGGTTGTTCAGCATGCGCTGGATGCGCTCTTCCAGGGTGCCGGAAAGGTCGGCCAGGGAATTCCAGGTTGCCTCGTCCGGCCAGATCGCGGCCTCGCCGCCGCATGATCCCGTCAGGAGGATCAATTTGTCCACCCGGCGCGGATGGCCCAGGACCAGTTCCTGGGCGATGAACGCGCCCATGGACCAGCCCAGGACGTGGGCCGCTTCAATGCCCAACCCGTCCAGCACGGCCAGGGCGTCCTCGGCAAACAGTTCGATGGAGTACGGCGCATCCGAGGAACCGCTGAACCCCATGCCCCGGTTGTCGAAAACGATCACCCGGCGATCCCTTGCCAACCCCTGAATCAAAGCTGGCGGCCACATTTCCATCAGCCCGCCGTAGCCCATGATCAGCAACAAATGCTCATGGGCCTCAGCGCGCCCGGGCGCTTCCTTCCCGGCCTCCAACGGCCCGAATTCCCGATAGGCGATCTGAATATCCCCGGCCGTCACCAAGCCGGTTTTGTACACTTCACTCACTCCGCTCACCTCCTTTGCCGCGAGCCACGTCAAGATCAAAACCACCGCGATCGCGATAAACAGCGGAGTTTTTCTCGACGGGGATGCATCCATGACTTGCCGTCTCTCGGTCAAAGCCACCAGTGCCATTGCCTTCCCTCCTCGCTTGTTTCAGTGATCGAAAACCATCCGCACCCGATGCGTGCCCCCGGTGGTTTCCAGGCGGACCGTATCCGCGTACTGGCTGATCAGATAGCCGGAGAGCCTGGCGAAAGCTTGGTCGTCCTCCAGAAGCTGCTCGGGACTGGGCCGACTCTGACTCAGGATAATCGGCTCGCCCTGGTAGGTCATGTCCACTTGCACCTGAAACTCGTCAAAATACGCCTCTAAAAGAAGTTCTTCGCCCCGGGACAGCCCCTGCTCGGCCAGCGATTCGTGCAGCTCCGCGGCCGCGGCCGCGGCTTTGCGGATCACCTCGGGCCGAGCGCCCCACTTGCCGCCCAGGTCCAAAAAAAAGTCATTGATTTTTCGCCCCGAGGCGTTGGCTGAGCTCAGGAGCAGTTCGGCCCGGTCGCCGATGCCGATGCGGAACAGCAGATTCAAGAGCACCCCGGTCACCGCGGTCAAAGCGATGGACGAGCCGAAAATGGGTTTGAAGTGATCGGGCAGAGGGGCGTAGATCTCCGGGGCCACCAGCACGCTCATGCCCATGATCAAGGAAATGCCGACCACGAAGGTCTTTCTGGAATCGATCATTCGGGTCATGATGATGGACCACCCGGTGACGATCATGAAGCAGGCGGCGTAGACGATGATCGCGCCGATCACCGGAACGGGCATGTGGCTCAGGACATAGGCAGGCTGGGGAAAAAACGCCACGGCGATGAAAAATATCCCCGTAGCGTAGCCGATGTAGCGGCTGGTGGCCCCAGTGGCGTAGGACATCCCGATGTTGGAGGAGGACGCGGCCAGCCCGGTGCCGCCCAGCAGTCCGGCCGCGGCGGTGCCCAGACCCTCGGCGTTGATTCCGCGTTGCACGGACGCCATGTCCACCCGCTTCCAATCCAGGTCGTTGATTTTTTGACAGGTGATCACGTCGCCGGTCAGCTTCAGGGACGAACAGATGGCGGCGATGAGAAAGGGCAGGATGAACGCGGGGTCAAAGGCCAACCCCGGATGCACGATCTGAGGCAGGGCCACCAGGGGCAGCTCTCTCAGGCTATCGCCCATCCCGGCGGGCAGTACCCCAAGGGCATAGGCCGAGCCAAAGCCGAAGACGATTCCCAAAAGGATGGCGAAAAGCCTGAAGCCTTTTTTTCCCCAGACCGTGAACCCGACGATGATCGCCAGGGTGCCCAGCCCCACCAGGACTTCCCGCGCCTCGATCACCGTGTCCTCGCGGCCCAGCCCGAACAGGGACTTGACGGCGTACGGGGCCAGGGCCAGACCGACCATGGCCACCACCAGCCCGGCCACCTCCGGAGGAAACAAGGTGCGCAGCCTGCCGACGACCCGGGCCAGCAGGGTCTGCATGGCCCCGGCGGCGAGGGTCATGCCGCAGACCAGGGCCAAGCCCCCGGCCTGGGCCGCGCTGATGGAGGCCTGAAAGTAGATGAAGGAGCTGGTGTGCAGGCAAAAGTAGCCTGACCCCAGCCCCCATTTCCTGGTGGCCTGCAGGATGCTGGCCAGGCCTCCGGCGATCAGGCCCACGCTGACCAGGGACCGGGTCTGGGCCGCGTCCGCGCCCAGGGCCTGGGCGAAGAACACGGTGGCCATCAGACTGGAAATCAGCAGCGCCCCGTGCTGCACGCCGAGAACCGCCAGGGTCCAGACCGGGGGGCGATCCTCGACACCGTAGAGCAGGTTCGGCGGAGTCCGAGGAACGGTCCGGGAATCGTTGGAGGGGCTTGTGTCCTTCATCGTCGCGGCGCGCCCGGTAGGTTAGGAGACGAACAGAGGCACGAAGGAAAACGTCGTTCCGTCGAACAGGCCTTTGTCGCTGAGCTTCAGGGCCGGAATGACCAGCAGGGCCATGAAGGAGAGGGTCATGAACGGCGCGGTCAACGGCGACCCCAGGCCCTTGGCCGCGGCGTCCAGGCGCTGATAGGCCGCGGCCAAGGCCTGGGCCCCGTCCGCGCTCATCAGCCCGCCGTAAGGCAGGGGCAGCACGTCAGCCCTTTCGCCATGGACCACGCTGACGCCGCCTTGATGCTCCACCAGCAGGTTCACGGCCCGGGCCATGTCCGCGTCGTTTGCTCCCACTACGATGATGTTGTGGCTGTCGTGGGCGATGGTCGAGGCCAGGGCCCCGGTCCGCAGGCCGAAGCCCTGGATAAAGGCCAGGGACGGCGGTGCTTGGCGGTAGCGTTGCAGGACCATGAGCTTCAGGATGTCCCGCTCCGGGTCGCTGATGGCCAGCCCGCCCTCGATCCGGGCGCGAGCCGTGGTCGCCTCGGTGATCAACTGGCCGTCCAAAGCCCGGATTACCCGAATGGTTTCGGTTTGGGCGGGCAGGGCCAGGGCCTGTTCGGTGACGGGCCGGGCCTCGAAAATATTCACCGGCTGCTCGGCCACCGGCTCCAGCAAGCTCCGCCCGTCCTTGGCCACGAGGCGTCCGTCGATGTACGTCTCCAGGACCGTGAAGCGGTCCAGATCGTCCACGATGATCAGATCCGCCGGGTCGCCCTCCTGAAGCAGTCCCGCATCCAGGCCGTAATGACGGATCGGATTCAGGGTCGCGGCCCGGAGCACGTCGAACAAATCATACCCCAGAACCAGAGCGCGACGGACCAGCCGATCGATGTGCCCCTCCAGCAGATTGTCCGGATGCAGGTCGTCGGAACAGAACATGACCATGTCCGGATGGTGGCTGAGCAACGGCAGCAGCTCATCGAAATTCTTGGCCGCGCTGCCTTCGCGAATCAGGATCTTCATCCCGTACCCGATCTTTTCCAAGGCCTCTTCCAGGCTGAAGCACTCATGGTCCGTGCTGATCCCGGCCTGGGCGTAGCGCCGGGCGTCCTCGCCGCGCAGCCCCGGAGCGTGTCCGTCCACGGGCTTGCCGCGACGCCGGGCCAGGGCCAGTTTGCGCATCACGGCCTCGTCTTGTTGGAGCACCCCTGGAAAGTTCATCATTTCGGAGAGATACTTGATCTCTGGCATATCCAGCAAGGCTTCCACGTCCGCCGCGTCCAGCACGGCCCCGGAGGTCTCGAAGCCCGTGGCCGGAACGCAGGAGGGCGCACCGAAGGCAAACTTGAACGGAGACTTGCGCCCGTTCTCCACCATAAATCGCACCCCGTCGATGCCCAGCACGTTGGCCAGTTCATGGGGATCGGACACGCTGCCCACGGTCCCGTGCACCACCGCGGCTCGGGCGAACTCGCTGGGAATGAGCATGGAACTCTCGATATGCACATGGCTGTCGATCAGCCCGGGCAGGATGAATCGGTTCTCCGGAGCCTCACTCGATCCTTCCTCCGGAACGATCCGCGCGATGCGACCGTTTTTGATCTCCAGGCGAGCGGCAAAAATTCGCCCGGCAAGAACATCGACGATGTTGCCTCGAATGGTTATGCTCGTTTCCATGGCGCGCCTCCTCCACCGTCACGTTGGACGGATTCTCGAGCGAGGACCGTTCCCGATCCCGGCCCCGGTTGTCCTCGTCCGTGTTCGATAGTCCGGCGCCGCACTCCATGCAAGGGTCTTTTTCATGAAACGCATCCCGGCCATTCTGGCTTGCCTCGTTCTCGCCGCCCTTTCCAGCGGCTGCTTTTTTCGGACGGCCCAAACCGTTCCGCCTCCCGCCCCGGGCGTCCCACAGACGGCCCAGCCCCACCTTCGCTCCACGACGTCGCACGTGATTGCCGGCGTGGACGTCCTGCTGGACCGGGATTGGCGGACCACGGTCCGGGGAGCGGACGGCGGGCAGGTGATGATCTCGTTTTTCGATCTGCTGCTTAAAGGCCGCACCGTGGGCTTGCTGACCAACCCCACAGGGGTGGACGCCAAGCTGCGCTCGACCATCGACCTGCTTCACGACCATCCCGAAGTCCGCTTAGGGGCCTTGTTCGCGCCGGAGCACGGCATTCGCGGGGACATCTACGCCGGGGAGGCCGTGACCGACGACGTGGAGCCCCTGACCGGCGTGCCGGTGTACAGCATCTACCGCCGCAAACCCACTCCCGCCATGCTGGCCGGACTGGACGCGGTGCTCTACGACATCCAGGACATCGGGGCCAGCTCCTACACTTACATCTACGCCATGGCCGACATGATGGCCGCCTGCGCCGAGGCCGGAGTTCCGTTCATCGTCCTGGACCGGCCCAACCCCATCGGCGCGGATTTCGTGGACGGCCCGGTGCTGGACACCAGCCGGTTCCGCAGCGGCATCGGCCAGTACGACATCGCGGCCCTGTACGGAATGACCCCCGGCGAACTGGCCTGGATGCTGAACAGCGAATTCCTGGCCAAACCCTGCAAGCTGTCCATCATCCCCATGGCCAACTACCGGAGGACCATGCGCTACCCGGATACCGGCCTGCCCTGGGTACCCACCTCCACGCACATCCCCTGGCCCATCTCCGCGGTGCACTACAGCCTGACCGGCGTGCTGGGCGAAACCCGGGGCGGCCTGAACATCGGGGTGGGCTACACCCTGCCCTTCGAATGCCTGACCGCGCCCTGGATGGACCGCCACAAACTGGTGGCGGCCATCAACGCCCGAAACATCCCCGGCCTGCGCGCCCGGCCCATCTCCTACGTTCCCGGCTACGGCGGCCATGCCGGACGGACCGTGCACGGCGCGCACCTGGTGGTCACCGACCCTCTGGCCCTGCGCCCCATGACCGCCCAGATCACCCTGATGACCATCCTCCAGGAACTCTATCCCGAGCGCAATCTGTTCGACAATCCGGGCATCCGGGAAAGCCTGTTCGACCGCGCCCTGGGCACGGACCAAATCCGACTCATGGTCGCCCAAGGCGCCGACGCCGCAACCATCGAACGAGCCATCGCTCCAAGACGGGAGCAGTTCAAGGAGTTGCGGCGGAAGTATTTGTTGTATGAGCCGAGGTGAGGGAGATGAAGTCAAAAGTCAGGAGTCAGAAGTCAAAATCGGTATCGAAATCGAAAAATAGTGAGTCATAGGGCGACGGCGATACCGATTTCGATACCGATTTCGATTTCGATATTTCCCGGCTTGCCCGGACCGTATGAACGTATGAACGAAATGATCATTCCCTGATTCGCACCCCCCCCAACAAAGGAGGCCGACATGGAAGAAGTTCTGTTCAAAAGCGAAGAACCCAAAAGCCGTACGGATGTGGCGGCATTTCTGCGCCAGTTGGCGGACAAGGTTGAGGGTGGGGAAGTGATTTTGCGCCAGGGGGATCAGGAGCAACAGGTCCGGATTCCCCAAAACCTGGTTCTGGAAACCAAGCTGGAGCGGGAAACCAAGCGCGACGGCGAGAAAATGAGCCTGGAAGTGGAGTTGGAATGGCGGCCCGGCGGCGGTTCCGCGACCAGCGGCGTTGAATTGGCATGATGACCTGGTCCACGTCTCGGGAGATGTCCTGTGGCGGCCTGAAGATGGCCGCCGCACTTCTCTGCCTGGTGTTCTGGGGAGTCGCCTGCAATGCTGATCAGCAATCCGGAGGTGAGGCCATGCCCGCAACGCAAGCCATCCAACTGCCCGAGCCGTCGCTGTCCGGCCCCGTCTCCCTGGAGGAGGCCCTGGCCCAACGCCGGTCCGTACGCGGCTTCAGCGACCACCCCGTAACCCTGACCGAGATCGGCCAACTGCTCTGGGCCGCCCAGGGCGTCACCGAACCCCGGCGAGGGCTGCGCACCGCGCCCTCGGCCGGGGCGACCTATCCCCTGGAAATCATCGTCATCGTGGGCCGGGCCGAAGACCTCGCCCCCGGCGCGTACCGCTACGCGCCGGGACGTCATAATCTCATCCCGCTACTCCAGGACGACCAAAGGCAGTCCCTGGCCCGGGCCGCCCTGAACCAGTCCGCCCTGCTTCAGGCCCCGGCCACCTTCGCCGTCACCGCGGTCCACGCCCGGACCGAAACCCGCTACGGCCAACGCGCGACCCGCTACGTGGACATGGAATCCGGACACACCGCCCAGAACCTGTCCTTGCAGGCCGTGGCCCTGGGCCTGGGCAGCGTGGTCATCGGCGCCTTCGACGACCAGGACGTGGCCGCCCTGTTGGATTTACCGCCCGGCGAGGCCCCGCTGTATCTGATCCCGGTGGGCAGACCGCGGTAAGAGCGGACCTGCGTGTCCGCCCCCGCGGCCTGGCAGTCCGTTCAAAAACTCCCAATTGCTGCGTCGCCGCAAAAAGTTCACACTCTCACGTATGAGTAAAGAGGACATTATCAGTCGGGGTGCCGGAAGTGATGATTGAGTCGGTTGGACAAATCGTATCTTTCGTTGTTCAGCATCTGATTTCCAGTAGCCAACGTCGTGAATCAGACTTTGTCGCGTGAGCGACAATAGTCTGCATTCATCTTGTTCTGCCCGCCCCCAGCCTGTGCTTCCAGTAATCGGGATCGCGATGCAGGTGCATGACGGCAAGGATGAATATGCCATCAGGCTCGATACTGAACAGCACACCGTAAGGAAAACGGTGGACGAGACACCGACGGACCTCGATCTCGATTTCCGGCCACATGGTCGGATAGTCCACAGCGTTCTGGATGGTGGCGTAGACTTCTCGCGTGAAGTCGATTCCGAGGCCGGGATCGCAGTCCTCGTAGTACGCAACAGCCTCGACGAACTCCTCATCTGCTTCAGGATGGAAGGAGAATGTCATAGCGCGAATCGCTGGCGGATTCTCGCGAATACTTCCTCTCCCGGTACGGGCTTGACGCGCCCGGAACGGAGTTCCTCAAGTCGCCGTTTGGCGACGGCCGCCCATTTCCGGTCGATCTCGGGGTCAGGCGGGTTAAGGGAGCGCAATAGAGAGTCGATCACAACCGTGCGTTCCTCCACTGGCAGGGACTCAGCTTCGTGTATGATCTCGGCTGTGCTTGGCATAGTTTACCTCACGCTTGATTTTTAAGAAACGTGTACCACGTCGGATTCGCTTATGACAATCCTTAAATGCAGAAGTCCGGTCCATCCGGTTGCCCGCGACGCGGATGCGTCGCGGGAGACGCTCGCCATAACGGAACCAAAAGCGGCGCGACGAAGGAACGTTGCTTTTGGTTGTCCGCATTCATGGCGTTGTTAGGGCCTTTTGGGGTCGATACGCAACGATATTGACTGTACCCTTCCCCTTAGACTTCGTCATTTCGAAATGTTTGCTTAACCGCCTGATAATCTCTGTCAATTTGGTTGCGCCATATGTGCGCGGGTCAAAATCCGGCGCGGCGCGCTTGACGAAGCTTCCAGCCGGCGCAACATTGGCCCATCCGTCCTCGTCTTGATATTGTTCCCATGCTTTCGTAAGCACAGGGACCAGTTCCTTTGGATCAGCCCCTGAGGCCTGCTCTGCAGGCGCGGCCACTGTGACCTCAAGAACAGGCTCAACACCCAAATTCTCTGTATACACGAAATCATCGCAGGCATTTCGGAACGAAACAGGAGTTTTCTTTTCTCCAACGCCGAACACGAAAATTTCCGATTCACGCAATCGGGATGCGAGCTTTGTAAAATCACTATCGCTGGAGACCAGGACGAAAGCATCGTACTTATTCGAATAGAGCAGATCCATCGCGTCTATGATCATTGACGCATCGGTCGAATTCTTTCCTGTGGTGTACGCAAACTGCTGGATCGGCTGTATTGCGAGTTCGTTTAGAGTTGTTTTCCAGTTCTTTAAGTATTCGCTAGACCAATCGCCATAGGCTCTTTTTATGACGATATGTCCATGCGCAGACACCTCATCTAGGATCGCTTTCATCTTTGAGCACTGAGCGTTATCTGCGTCAATTAGGACAGCAATCTTCTTGTGTTCATCCAAGTCCTTCACTGACACCTCCTCGAGCTATGGGTCCTAACGGGCCGGGGCTGACGCAGTCAGTCGCGGGAACGCTTTGCTCACCGGAAAATGTCGAGCGGTAGCGAGTCGTTTTTCCGGTGCAGCAACTTGTTGTACGGCGCAGCTTATAGCTACGATGTTTGATTCTTCAGCGCTTGGAGAATCACCGGCCAGTCCTCTGGATGTAATTCATGCCCCGTGCCTTTCAGTGTAAGTAGTTTCGAATCACGAATCGCATCCTTCAGTGCCAAACCGTGTGCATAAGGAAGCACAGGATCTTCTGTACCATGAATGATTAGTGTTGATACAGTTATCTCATTTAATCGCCCGAGCCACTCTTCGCCACCACCTAAAGTAGTGTGATTGAATGTCGTTAGTATATTTGGCGTACGATCAAAATTTGACTGAGCGATCTGGCGAATCTTTTCAGCGTCAAATACATGGGCAGTACCTGAGTTGATTCGCCACGCACCAACCTGATACTCCACCACCGCATCTTTATCAGACCAGTCAAGTGATCCTGCCTGCTGGTGATACTCCATGATTGCAGGATCAAAAGGGGGCATATCTGGGTCTGTCTCCGCAAGACGCTCTGAAGAGATCAGGGTTAAACTCTTTACCCGCTTCGGATACTTGAGAGCAACAAGCTGGGATAGAAATCCTCCCAGAGACATGCCAACCAGGTGCGCAGCCTTCAGACCATAACCATCAATGACGCGAATCACATCATCTGCTAATTCTTCAACGGAATATGGAGCCTGGCCTGGCTCATAGCTAGTTGACTTCCCCGTATCGCGATGATCATATCGGATCACGTAGCAATCCATTGCGGCCAGCCGGGCACAAAAATCATCAGGCCACCATACCGCCGACGACATTGCCCCCATGACCAAAATAATGGGTTCATGGGCTGGGTTACCGAATGATTCGGTATAGAGTGAAATATCGTTATCAGTAACTACTTTGGCTTCCATAATTACACTGCCTTGAGGTTTCTCGTACAACGGGCCGGGGCTGACCGGCTTCGGCCTGTTCTGGAGCAAGCTCGCTTGCGCAAGGACAGGCCGAAGTCCGGTCCAGTCGGTTGTTCTCGACGCGGCTTCCGCGGCGTGGGCAACCGGATGGACGCAGTCAGCCCCGGCCCGTTCCCGCGACGCGGAAGCGTCGCGGGAACAGATGTATTATACGGAATTCGCAAAACTCCGCCCCCAAAATTCCAGAGCCTCTCGCCTACTAATTTTGGTACAATCCTTCAACCTGAAAACAAAATATTAACTCAATTTTTTCAAAATGTTAAAACACGCGACCCAACTGTTTCTTTACGCCAAAGTCAGCTTTATGCCTTCTCCTGAGGTCAGCTTTATGCGGCACCCATAAATTCACCAAAAAAGCGGGGCATAAAGCCAACCTCGGAGAAAATGATAGACGCATCCGCGTTCGGATATCACTTTTCACAATATCAACACATACCCCCACCACGCCTCCTCCGTACCCAATGCGGACGCATTGGTAAACGCCTCCGCCACCACAAATCTCAAAGTCCCCGAAAACCCCGCGTAGCTCCCGATCCCGCCAAGCACGATCACCCGCCCCTCCCCGGCCCTGCTCGTTCCCTCCCTCTGCTTCATGGTCAGCAAAACATGTCCGCCGGGCTTGAGGGGAGTGCTGTGTAGAGTGTGTCGAGCATTTGCGATGGTTGATAAGGCATGCAGCAAGGTAACGCTGATTTACCGCGCTTCCGGCCCGGACACCTGGGCATCCGTCGCGTTCAACATTTGGGCCGGCAGATCAACGGGCTCGCTGCGCGGGATTTTCCGAACCATGGCCGCATCCAGCCCGGCACACCCCGTCTACAGCCCGAAGCGTTCATGCATCCTGTCGTGACACTGCCGCAAAAAAGCGAGCATTTCCCTTGGGTCACCGGTGTCGTAATAGCGGATCATGCCCGCGTTGTATTCATGCAGGCGCTTGGCTGGGATGGACAGAGGGGGGCGGGCCTTGCTCAGCAGCAGGCCGTTCATCATCAAAAGGCCGGTCCGTTTGTTGCCGTCAAAAAAGAACTGGTTGCGGGCGAACAACAGGTGCAGGGCATAGGCCTGGTCGCGCAGGTCGATGTATTGATCCAGGCTCTGAATCATGGCCTGGAAAAGGTCGTCCAGGCTTTCCGGGTCCGGGGGTTGATAGTCCGTCCCGGAAATGCCGACGCGACCGGAGCGGAATTGCCCGACCTCCAGGGCCTCATCCTTGGCAATGATCGCTTGCAACTCGCAGGCAATCGGCTTGCTGACCTGAAAAGCGCCTTCCTCCACCAGGGAAATCAGCTTTTTCCAGCCCAAAGCCTGCTGCTTCAGCTTTTCCTCATCCGCCACCTTGTGCCCGCCCACGGTTATTCCCTGCAGGTAGGTCTGGACCTCCGGCATGGTAAAGGGCATGCCTTCCAGGGCCTGCACGTCGTAGACCAACTCGGCGAAAAGTTTCTTCGCGATGAATATGGCTCGTTGGATGTCTTTATGCATGGCTATTGTACGGTTCGATGATTTCGAGGATGTTCTGAACAAAAAGCTTGGGGTTGAAGAGCTGCCTGCTCTGTCACGCGCCTGGGGTCAGGTCTTGATTTTTGGCAACTACCCAGCTCATCCGGGAAAAATTCGAGCTGGATAGCGATAGCGCCGGCCTTCGCCGACATGACTGAGAATGAAATGGGCAAGCCCGCTCTTGATCCAATGTTTTTTCATGTCAGGCAGTTCTCCAGCAAATCCCCCAACCAAAGTGGCCAGGTTTTCAGAACCAAGCGCTTGCCGGTCCAAATTTCGTCATTTAGCGGCGAATCATGTACCCATTACTTCCCGAAGCACTCCTGGATTTTTCACGGCAACCTTGATCAGTGTTCGTGCAGCGCCAGACGGAGTCCGCCTTCCTTGCTCCCAGTCGTGCAAAGTCCGGACGGAAATGCCCAGGAGGTCGGCGAACTGTGATTGAGATAGCCCCGTCCTTGTCCGTGCGGCAAGAACCATACACCGTTCCGGTGGAATGACTTCCTCCTTCTCGATGGTTCCATCCCTCAAGGTGATCTTCCGGACAAAGGAACCATCGGCCTGGGGGGTAAAGGTGGTCTTTCTCACCCAGCCGAGCCCGCCATTGGCCTTAATCTGGTCCATCATACGCTCCATATGTTCACGCGCCTTGCTCATTCTCAAACGCCTCCTTGATCTTACGCAGCCAATCCCGCGGAACATCCTCAAGCTCGCCTTTGCCATAGGCCGTAACCAATACAATCTGCCCTGGAGGGATGCGAAGGAAGTAAATGACCCTCGCGCCGCCCCGTTTCCCCTTTCCCTGCGCTGCCCACCGCAACTTGCGACAGCCTCCGGTCCCAGGAATGACCGTTCCTGCATCGGATTTCTCACAAAGAAACAGTTGGAGATCGAGATATTCACTTTCGGAAAATAGCTTGTCCCGCTCAGAGGCAAAAGGGAGAAGTTCCACGAATTCATAGTGCATGGCCCATGCATACGGCTTTGCCGGATATAGGGCAAGTCATTTTCATTGGGTATGCAACGGGCTATGCCCGACACATACCCAGCCGCGTCAGTATTGCTAAACGCCTCCGCCACCGTCCCGATCCGCATCACACGTCCGGAACCTGGGCCGAGGCAAAGGCCGTGAAACAAAACAACCGGGCCGGGTCGTCTTCCTGACGACCCGGCCCGGTTACATTTTAGATTCAGATTGAACCGAGGCTAACTCGGGCGCACCGCCACCACCGGGCAAGGGGCCTGGCGGAGCACCTTTTCGGCCACCGAGCCGAACAACAGACGATCCATGCCCTTGCGTCCGTGGGTGCCCATCACGATCATGTCAGCCTGCTCTTCCTTGGCGCAATTCAGGATTTCCTCCGAAAAATCGCCGCAGGTCACCTTGCCCCGGTGGTTCATGTCGCTGAAATGGCGCTCCATGAATTCGGCCAGGGTCTTTTCTCCTTCCGAAACCATGGTCGTGCAGAACGTTTCCATGGAGTTCATTGGGATGCCGAAGTCGGCGTAGATGGTTCCGGACGGGACCACATGGATGCAGATGACTTCAGCCCCCAGTGGCTTGGCCAGGGATTTCGCGCTGTCCGCCACCTTTTCGCTGACGGATGAGAAATCCACCGCGCACAGAATCTTCTTGATGTTCGACATGAGACACCTCCTCTGCTGTAGGTTGCACATCCGCCTCAACGCGTAAAACGGTCAACCCGGACCGCGGATGCATCGTCGCCTCGCCCTTTGTCTTTTTTGGGTATCTCCATTATGAACTCCCGGTTTGGGAATTGCAAGCCGATCATTTTTTCCACCACTACAATGCCGCCGGGGATGTCGGGAGATTGATACGGCATCCCGCCAAGCGCTTCGCTCGGCGCGGCATGGAGAACCGCTCATGGACAATCCTTTCGTTCTCATCGAAACCAATTTGGGCGATCTGCTCATTGAACTGTATCCGGACAAGGCCCCGCGAACCGTGGCCAACTTCCTGCAATACGTCGACGCCGGCCACTACGACGGGACCGTCTTTCACCGGGTGGTCCGAGGATTCGTCATTCAGGGCGGCGGGTACGATCGCGGGTTGAACAAGAAACCCACGCCGGCCCCCATCCCCAACGAGGCCGAGAACGGGCTCTCCAACGTCAAGGACAGCGTGGCCATGGCCCGGGCCCCGGAAAAAGACTCCGCCACGGACGAGTTCTTCATCAATGCCGCGGACAACGGGCCGGATCTGGACCACCAGGACGATTCCGACGAAGGCTTCGGCTACGCGGTCTTCGGCCAAGTGGTGGAGGGCTCGGACGTGGTCAAGAAGATCAACTGGAAGGTGGTCAAGCCCACGCAGGACTTCCCGGAACTGCCCAAGGACGAGGTATACATTATTTCCGCCCGGCGCTTTGAATGAGCCAGGCGCGACGAGAAGAGTTTCGCCGAACACATCGCGCGAAAAACCACAACCCCGGAGGAGAGGAATGAAAAGGATTTTATTCGGATTGCTGACCATGGCCCTGGTGCTGGGCGGCGGGCTCGGGATCACCGGCCAGGCCCAGGCTGCCCAGAAGATGAACATCCGTCTGGCCCACGTGGTCAACGAGCAGGACGGATTTCACATCGCGGCCCTGAAGTTCAAGGAAATCGTCGAGGAGCGCACCAACGGCGCCGTCACCGTGGCCCTGTTCCCCAACGCCCAGCTCGGGGACGAGCGGACCCTGCTGGAAGGAATGCAGATGGGCACCGTGGACATGGGCATCATCACCAACGGTCCGGTGGCCAACTTTGTTGAGGAAATCGCGGTCTTCGAGCTGCCCTTTCTGTTTCCCACTCCGGAAGCGGCCTATGGCGTTCTGGACGGCCCCATCGGCCGGGAGCTGCTGGACAATCTGGAACGGGTCAATCTGAAAGGCCTGGCCTATGCCGAGCGCGGCTTCCGCAACCTGACCAACTCCGTGCGCCCGGTGGTCACCCCTGACGACATGGCCGGCCTGAAGATCCGGGTCATGGAGAACCCGGTCTACATCGACACCTTCACCACCCTGGGGGCCAACGCCGTGCCCATGGCCTGGACCGAGGCCCTGACCGCCATGCGTCAGAAAACCATCGACGGCCAGGAAAACCCGGTCAACGTGATCCACTCCTTCAAGCTCAACGAGCAACAGGCCCACCTGTCCATGACCCGCCACACCTACGCCCCGGCGATTTTCGTCATGGGCCTGGCCAAATGGCGGGGTTTGAGCCCCGAAGTCCAGGAAATCTTCCTGGAGGCCGCCCAGACCGCCGCTGAACACGAGCGCGCGGTGAACGCGGAGATGGAAGCCGGTCAGCTCCAGGAACTGGCCGACGCGGGCATGCAGATCGTCATGGAGCCGGACACCGCCGCCTTCCAGGCCAAGGTCGCGCCTGTTTATACCAAGTACGGCGAACGATTCGGCGCGTACCTGCAGCGCATCCTGGATGCCATCCAATAACCATTCCGGACGGATACCTCCGTCCCTGATTCCGGAAAAACTGGTCCACGGCGTCGGCAGGGCCTCAAGCCTGGTCGACGCCGTGGCCGGTGTCCTGGCCTTCTGCGCCCTGACGACGATGCTGGTGGTGATCACCCTGCAGATTGTCTTCCGGGTCTTTTTCCAAGCCCTGCCCTGGTCCGAGGAATTGTCCCGCTACCTGCTGGTCTGGACCACCTTTCTCGGGGCCACCATGGCCTATCGCCGCGGCGTGCACATCGCCGTGACCTTCCTGGTGAATTCCCTGCCCGCGCTTCTGGGCCGCCTGGTGCGCATCGCCGGCATCCTGGCCTCCCTGATCTTTTTCGGGACGGCCATGTTCTACGCGGTGCGCTACATGCAGTTGCAATCCTTTCAGGTCACGGCCTCCCTGCGCCTGCCCATGCCCTATGTCTACGCCGTGATGCCCGCGGCTTTCGGGGTGATGAGCCTCCACGGCCTGCACGCCCTGCTCCTGGAAATCTTCCCGGAGCATCGCCCACCCGCCGTGATGCCGGTCGTGGACGTAACCATCCGTCACGAACCAATCCCGGTGAATCCCCCGGCTGATCCTTCCGAACCGGTTGCCAGGCGGACTTCCGGCTCCAGCCGCGGGAGCGGCGCCTGACCATGGCCCTGCTGCTCTTCGGCTCGTTCCTGGCCCTGATGTTCCTCGGGGTGCCCGTGGCCATCGCCATTGCCTTGGCCTCCATGTTCGTCCTGATCCAGGACGGCATCCCCCTGATGCTCATCGTCCAGCGGATGTTCGCCGGGACGGACAGCTTCCCACTGGTGGCCGTGCCCTTCTTCATCCTGGCCGGAGACATCATGGCCAAGGGCCAGGTCTCGGCCAGGCTGGTGGATTTTGCCGACGCTTTGCTGGGGTTCGTCCGGGGCGGGTTGTCCATCGTCGCGGTGCTGGCCGGAATGTTCTTCGCGGCGATTTCCGGTTCCGGGGCCGCCACCACCGCGGCCATCGGCTCCACCCTGGTCCCGGAACTCAAGCGCAAGGGCTACGACACGGCCTGTTCCGCCTCGCTCATCGCGGCCGCGGGAACCATCGGCGTGGTCATCCCGCCCTCCGTGCCCATGATTCTCTACGCGGTCATGGCCCAGGAGTCCGTGAGCCGGCTGTTCCTGAACGGCTTCCTGCCCGGTGTGGCCATGGGCGCGGTGCTGATCGCCATCGCCGTGCGCCAGGCCTGTGCCCGCTCCTACCCGCACGGAGCGGCCTTTTCCGCGCGCAACATCCTGCGGACCTTTTTTCGCGCCGTCTGGGGGCTGATCACCCCGGTGATCATTCTCGGCGGGATTTTCTCCGGACTGTTCACCCCGTCCGAGGCCGCTGTGGTGGCCGTGAACTACGCCCTGTTCGCCTCACTGGTGATCTACCGGGACATGTCCCTGAAAGACGTCTACCGGATCATGTGCCGATCGATCATGACCACCGGGGTGATCATGTTCCTCATCGCCACTTCCGCGATCATGAGCTGGGTTCTGGCCAACTATGGAATTCCGGCCCTGATCGCCGAAACCGTGCTGGGCCTGTCCACGAACCTCTACGTGATCCTGTTCCTGATCACGCTGGTCATCCTGCTGACCGGGATCTTCGTGGAAACCGCCTCGGCCCTGATCATCCTCACCCCGGTCTTTTTGCCCCTGATCCGCCAGCTGGAGGTCAGCCTGATCCACTTCGGCCTGATCATGGTCATGGGCCTGGCCATCGGGATGATCACCCCGCCCGTGGCCATCAATCTCTACGTGGCCTCGTCCATCACCGGCCTGTCCATTGAACGGATCACCCGCTCCATCATCCCCTACATGCTCGGCCTGCTCGCCGTGCTCTGGCTGGTGGTCTACCTGCCGCTGTTCCTGCCGGTGCTGTTCTGACGAAGACTTTCCACAAGCAGGAAAGACATCCCCGAACGTCAACCGTTCACGGGTCAACCCAATCCCCGTGACGTTCCCCTCCAGGAGTCTCCATGAAAATCGTCGTCGCCCCCAACGCCTTCAAGGGCTGCCTGTCCGGAACCGAGGCCGCGGACGCGATCATCACGGGCATCAAGCGGGTGCCCAAACCGTATCGCATCGCGAAAATGCCCATTGCGGACGGAGGGGACGGCCTTTTGGACGTTCTTTCCCAGCGGCTCCCCGGAGCCATGGAAACCATGGACGTCCATGACCCGCTGTTTCGAAGCGCCCGGTCCGACTTCTTTTGGTCCCCCGGCGGACGGACCGCCTTGATCGAAATGGCCAAGGCCTCAGGCCTGGCCATGGTGGCCGAGAAGGAGCGCGACCCGGACAAGACGACGTCCTACGGAACCGGGGAATTGATCCGCCGGGCTCTGGATCTCGGGGCCGAGACCATCTACCTGGGCATCGGCGGCAGCGCGACCGTGGACGGGGGCATGGGCATCGCCGCCGCGCTGGGAGTGAAGTTTCTCGACCAGGATCACGAAGAACTGCCCCCCGTCGGCGCGTCCCTGGCCCGGGTGCGGACCATTGACCGTTCCCAGACCGATCCGCGTCTGGAGCGGGTCCGGATTGAAATCATCTGCGATGTGGACAACCCCCTGCTCGGCCCCAACGGAGCCGCCCTGGTCTACGGCCCACAAAAAGGCGCCACCCCGGAACAGGCCCTGGCCCTGGACGCCGGAATGGCCAACCTGGCCGACATCGTCGAGCGGGACGCGGGCAAGGACGTCAGGGCCGTTTCGGGTGCCGGAGCAGCGGGCGGAGTCGGCGGGGCCATGTACGGACTCTTCGACGCGAAAATCCGTCCCGGCATCGACGTGGTCCTGGACCTTCTGGACATGGAATCCCATGTCCAAGAGGCCAAACTGGTCATCACCGGGGAAGGGCAAATCGATTATCAGACGGCCTACGGCAAGGCCCCAGCGGGTATCGCCAGACTGGCGAAAAAACACCGCGTCCCCTGCGTCGCCCTGGCCGGGAGCATCGGTAGGGTCACGGACGAACTGTACGACGCGGGCATTACCGCGGTCATCTCCATCTGCTGCGGTCCGGTCTCCCTTCACGACGCCATGTGCAACGGCAAGACCCTCCTGGCGGACTCGGCGGAACAAGTCATGCGCATTTACGCTGATTTCATCTGACGGATCCATCGGCCACGCCTGCCCACGAACCGCCGACCACTTGCATTTTCTTGATTCTTTAGCGAATAAAGACATGAAGAGCGGAAGGAAATCCATGTCTTTCGCATTACGGACAACCGCGCAAGGAGCAACAACATGAGCTTGATGCATCTGAACCGATCACGGGGTCGCTTTGAAATCGACCACCGTACCGAGCCCGAACTGTTTCGGGATATTTATCCCTACAAGAACATCTGCCGGACCAGCTTCGACGATTCCTTTTCCATGCCTCGTCCGGCGGATCCCATGTACATCACGGACACCACCTTCCGCGACGGGCAGCAGGCCAGACCGCCCTACACCTTGGAGCAGATCAGCCATATTTTTGATTTGCTGCACAAGTTGGGCGGGCACAGCGGGCTGATCCGCCAGAGCGAGTTCTTTCTGTACTCGGATAAGGACCGCAAGGCCGTGGAACAGTGCCTGGCCAAGGGCTATCGATATCCCGAGATCACCGGCTGGATCCGGGCCAATGAGGACGACCTGAAGCTGGTCAAGGACATGGGGCTCAAGGAAACCGGCATGCTGACCTCGGTTTCGGACTACCACATTTTCCTGAAGCTGGGCAAAGACCGGGAAAAGACCGCCGAGGGCTACCTCCGGGTCGTGGAAAAAGCCCTGGAATGGGGGATCATTCCCCGTTGCCATTTTGAAGACATCACCCGGGCGGACATCTACGGCTTCTGCATTCCCCTGGCCCAAAAACTGATGGCCCTGTCCAAGGACAGTGGCCTGCCGGTAAAGATCCGGCTTTGCGACACCATGGGCTATGCCGTGCCTTATCCGGGTGCATCCTTGCCCCGCTGCACGGCCAAAATCGTCAGGGCCTTCACCGACGACGCCGAGGTTCCGGGCCACTGGCTGGAGTGGCACGGGCACAACGATTTTCACAAGGCCCTGGTGAACACGGTCACGGCCTGGCTCTACGGCTGCTCCGGGGCCAACGCCACCTTGCTCGGTTTTGGGGAGCGCACCGGCAACGCGCCGGTAGAAGCCCTGGCCATCGAGTACATTTCCCTGACCGGCGAGGACGACGCCGCGGCCACCCAGACCATTGCCGAGATCGCGGACTATTTCGAGAACGTCCTGGGCTACGCCATCCCGGACAACTATCCTTTCGTGGGCAAGGACTTCAACGCCACCAAGGCCGGGGTGCACGTGGACGGCCTGCTCAAGAACGAGGAAATCTACAACATTTTCGACACCCGTCAGATCCTGGGCAAGCCGGTCTCCATCATCATCACGGACAAATCCGGTCGGGCCGGGGTGGCCTACTGGATCAACAACCGCTTCGGGCTGCGCGGCACCCAGCAGGTGGACAAGCGCCATCCGGCCGTGGGCAAAATCCATAACCGGATCGTCAAGGCCTACGAGGACGGGCGAACCACCTCCTTTTCCAATCAGGAGATGTGGAACCTGGTCAAACGCCACCTGCCGCAGCTGTTTTCCTCCGAGTTCGACCAGCTTAAGAAGACGGCCCATACCCTGTCCTCCAGGATCATGCGCAAGCTGTCGGAGAACATGGAAATCAAATCCTTGGAGCCCAAGCGCGTCCTGACCGCCATCGACACTGTCTTGGAAAAATACCCTTTCATCCAGTACCTCTACATGGTGGACACAAAGGGCCGTCTGGTCACCGGCAGCATTTCCCATCCCGAGGACAAGTCCAAGTACAAGGCCTACGACCCAGGCAAGGATCTTTCAGACCGCGAATGGTTCGCCGCCCCGATGCAGACGGGAAAGCTGAATATCACGGACTTTTACCGATCGTTCATTACCGGAAAACTCTGCCTGACCGTTTCCATGCCGGTTTTCGACGCCAACGACGACATCCAGGCCATCCTGGGCGCGGACATCCGCTTCGAGGAACTGCTCAAACGCCGATCCGAACTCGAAGAGGAAGAAGGGGATGCGCCAGTCTGATTCATTTCCCACATGCCAGTCCCCCGGCCCTTCCGGGCCGGAGGGCGATGCCGACGACACTACCATGAAATCCATTTATGATCCCTGGAGGAAAACGGCCCACCTGGCCTGCTGGGTGCTGATGGGAGTGCTTCTGCTGGTCGGTTGCGCGTCTAAACCGTCCCCGCCTCCCCAGCGGCCTTCGACGCCCCCGGTTCGGGAAGAACCTCGGCCGACAGTCAGCCGCCCACAGCCGCCCCAAACACCCTTGCCGCCCACGGCAAGGCCGTACACCGTGCTCGGCCAGACCTATCAACCGCTGACCTCCGCGGACGGGTTCTCGGAAGAAGGCGTCGCCTCCTGGTACGGGCCGCAGTTTCACGCCAAGCGCACCGCCAGCGGCGAGGTCTACAACATGTACGACCTCACCGCCGCGCACCGCATTTTGCCCATGCAAACCAAGATTCGGGTCACCAATCTGGAAAACGGGAAGGCCGTGGTCTTGCGGGTCAACGATCGCGGTCCCTTTGTCGGGAACCGGATCGTGGACCTCTCTTACAAGGCGGCTCAGGAGCTGGATGTGATCCGGCCGGGAACGGCCAAAGTTCGGGTGGAGGCTTTAGGCAGGTGGCCGGGCGGAATTCCCGGAAGGTTCTTCGTGCAGGTCGGGTCGTTCAGCCAGCGGGAAAACGCCGACCGCCTGATGCGGGAAATGCGCGCCGGGGGATACTCGGGCAGCAGAACGGTTCAGGCCGAAATCGACGGCCAGACCTTCTGGCGGGTTCAGGTGGGCGAATTCGGCAACCTGGACAAGGCCGAAGCCGCCAGGAGCCAAATCGCCCGCCAGACACCGGGAGCGTTTGTTATTGCGGATTGATTTCGGCCCGAAATTTTTTGGAAAGCCGAAAAACAATGACCTTGCGCGGGTCCAGGGTGATGGTCTCGCTGGTCTGCGGGTTGCGTCCCTTGCGGGCTTTTTTCGGGTAGGCCTCGAACTTGCCGAAACCGCTGATCAGCAACGCATGATCCCGCTTCACGGCGGTCTTCATGATCGACAGCAGGGACTCCACCACTTTTTTCACCTCGCCCCGACTTCGATCCACCTTGTCGTAAATGGTGTCCACGATTTCCGCTTTTGTCAGTGTTCTGCTCATGGTTGCTCTCCGGTAGCTCTCATCTTGGTTGCAGGGTTAACAGTCCGTTGAAAAACTCCCAATTGCTGCGTCGCTGCAAAAAGTTCAAACTCTCACGCATGAATAAATACGCTTCGACCTTGAACTTTTTTTGCTCCTTGCACTTGGGGTTTTTGAACGGACTGTGGGTAAAGACTTTTTCACACAGTTAATGAAAGAGTCGGGCCTAGCCCGTGTATTTGGCCGATCAGCCCGGATGGTCAGCGCAACCTGTTCAACGCGGCCCGAATGGACTCGGCGGCGGACTGCATCGCTTCCGGGCTGGGATACGCCGCTTGCGGCCAAAGCTGCAAACCATCGCCCTCATACCGGGGGATCAAATGGAAGTGGGCATGATCCACCAGCTGTCCGGCGGCTCGGTAATTGTTCATCATCACGTTCAGGCCGTCGGCCTTCGTGGCGGCGCGGATCGCTCCGGCAACCGTCTGCATCGCCTCCAGCAACTCATTGCCCAAATCCGGAGGCAGATCCCACAGCGTGGCGTGGTGCGCCTTGGGTATGACCAGGGCGTGACCTGGATGAACCGGGGAAATATCCAGAAAAGCCATGGTGTTCGGCGTGACGTGAATCGTCGCGGACGGAATCGCGCCCCGGACGATCTCGCAAAAGATGCAGGTGGACATGTCGGACCCTCAGGTTCTGGGTTTTCGGATTTCGCGGCAAACAGTTTCTGAAGCGTCCGGGATCAGAGGAAGAGGGCTGTCAGGGGCTCCCCGTCATGTGAAGAACTCCGCAAAGAACTCCCATGGTTGCCGGACGCGGCCGAAGGCTGGTCCTGATCTACCCGAGACCGTTTACTTTTTCAACTCCTTTCCGATCTATCCCCGACAAAACAATGAATCGACTGCGCCTTTTTCATCCGGAACCCGTCCGAAAGCGACTTCGGATCATCCCGATTTTCCTGCCCTACCACGGCTGCCCGCACCGTTGCCTCTACTGCGCCCAGCACCTGCAGACCGGCATGTCCAGCGGCACCCAAACCGCCTCCGAAGGGCCGACGCTGGAAGCAATCCATGCAAAAATGGTCCAAACCCTGGCACTACTGACGACAAGCGGTTCGAAAGGACTCGGCATCGCCTTTTACGGCGGAACCTTCACGGCCCTGCCCGTGGAGTGGCAGGAACGGTTCTTGAAAACCGTACAGCCGCACCGAGCAGCCGGGACCATCACCCATGTCCGTGGCTCCACCCGCCCGGACAGCATCAAGGCGAATCACCTCTCCTGGCTGCGCGAAAACGGCCTGGACATGGTGGAACTGGGGATTCAAAGCTTCGAGCCGGAGGTCCTGCGCCAATCCCGCCGAGGTTACGAAGCCGAAACCGCGGTGCAAGCCTGTCTCACGGTCCGCAAGTACGGCCTGGAACTGGGCGTCCAACTGATGCCCGGTCTGCCGGGTTCGTCCATTTCCGGCTGGTTCCGGGACGTCGATCAAACCCGCGCTCTGACTCCCGAAGCCGTCCGCATTTATCCCTGCCTCGTGCTGCGTGATACCCCCCTCAGCCAAGCCCACCGCGCGGGCTCCTTTCGCCCCTGGTCCTTGTCCCGGACAATCTGGGCCGTAAGCAGGGCACTGAACTCCCTGTGGCGACAGGGCATTCCGGTGATCCGAATCGGGCTTGCCCCGGAAGGGACGCTGACTCCAGCCATCCAGGCCGGCCCCTGGCACCCGGCCCTGGGACACATGGCCAAGTCCCACGCCCTGCGAGCCTGGCTCACCCAAGCCATGACCGCACTGCCCGAAGCCCCTCACCAAATATGCGTTCCGAAACGCTTCACCGCCGAGTTCTGGGGCCACGAACGCGAACACGCCCGCACATGGCGACGTCTGGGTTTAGCCCCGTCCAACGTCCGGAGTTGGGAGCGGCCGTATTTTCTGGTGGCGTCCCTCGCGGCCCCCCCTCCAGAAATGATCCCGGTTTTGCCTGCTTGTCGACCAACGCCTTGACTCCACGGACGCCTCTTTGTAAGGAGTCGAATTCGACAGTTGACGACGTGCGTCGCAATTCCGAACAAAAGCACGAGATTCCTCGGCATCCGAACGTATCGATTCGGCGTAACCTCTGAAATACTGGCGAAATATTGGCGAGATACCGGCGAGATACCGGGCCTGATTCAAGGACGGCACGTACATTCTCGTTTTGATCACGACGCAGCCCAAAGCTACTTATTTGCATCCCATGCAGGACGAAGGAGAGAACCATGAAACGGACATATCAGCCGAGCAACACTCGGCGCAAGCGCACCCACGGATTTCTGACGCGCATGAAGACGAAAAACGGACGAGCCATTATCCGCCGCCGTCGCGCCAAAGGCCGCCAGCGCTTGGGCGTTTAACGCTCAAGCCCGCGGACAAGCTCAGGGTACGCGCGGAATTCACGCAATGTTACACCAAAGGCAGGAAATACCACTCCCGGTATTTCCTCCTTTTTTTTCTGTCGGACACCGCGCCTTGCCCTGCCCGGGGCCCGCGATTGGGCATCGCCGCGGGCCGCAAAGTCGGCACGGCGGTCCGCCGCAACCGCATCAAGCGTTTGATTCGCGAAGCCTTCCGCCTTGGGCGGGAACAGTTCCCTGACAATACCGATGTCGTCGTGGTTGTGAAGCGAGGCATCGATATCAACCAGCTCAAGCTTGCCGACATCCAAAAGGACATCCGAGGCGTCATGCAGCGGGTTCGTCGGGAAGCCGGGGCTCGCCCTGAACAGATCTTCCGGGTCGCCCCCCAACCCTGACCACGCGTTCATCGCCATGCGTTACTTGCTGATTCTGCTGATCCGAGGGTATCAACTCGGTATTTCCCCTCTTCTTCCTCCCAGCTGCCGCTTCATTCCTTCGTGTTCGGAATACGCCAAGCAGGCGCTGGAAACGCACGGTCTTGTGAGAGGGACCATGCTCAGCGGATGGCGTCTGTTGCGCTGCCAGCCATTTTGCGCCGGTGGGCTGGATCCGGTACCGGAACCCCGACGCGCCACTCATGGAACCACTGCCATACCGTCCCCGGCGGCCGCCAACCTCAACCCCCCCAATTCCTGAATCATGGATCACAAAAGAGCTTTCCTGGCAATCACCATTTCCTTGTTGTTTCTGGTTCTTTGGAGCTGGATGTTCTCTCCTCCTCCCCAACAGCCATCGCCGCAACCGGACTCCACCGCCGAATCCCGACCAGAAACACGACCACTTCCGGAAATCCAGCCCATTGACCCGGCCCTGGCTCCTCAGCCAATTGCTCCGAGGGACCAAGCAGTGAACGGAATGGATGCAGGGCTGGGCGCCCAACAGGAAGCACCGCTGGATCCGGGATTCATCGGCTCGGCGACGCCCCGCGGGCAGCGAATCACGGTTCGCAGTCCGCTGTTCGAAGCGGTTTTCAACTCCGAGGGCGGGGTGCTGGAACAATTCAAGCTGCTTCAGTACCGCCAAACCATCGAGCCGAACGCCGCTTTCGTGGACTTGGTCGACTCTCCTGACCCGCGCAAACGACCTCTCGGCCTGCTCTGGAACGACCAACCCACATGGATGCAGGGGGAGTGGACCGTCACGGGAGAAAACCTGAATCTTGCCCATGGCGAACGCGGCACCCTGTCGTTCACCGGACGATTCGGACAACTTGAACTGGTCCGGACCTTCAGTTTCACCGGAGACACCTACCTGGTCGAGGAACAGCTTCAGGTCCGCAACCACTCACCCAACCAGATCGGCGCCACTCTCGGCTTCACCATGTCCAGCGAACCCTTGAGCGCCATCCAGGATCGCTACACCCCGACCCAGGTCATGTACTACGACATCGGCGGCTTGGAAAAGGAGCGCAAGGACAAGAATCTGCTGCCTGGCATCCGCTCCGATACGGCGGTCCGTTGGGGCGCGGTCCAAAGTAATTATTTCCTGGCCGCCGTGATCCCCGGCTTTTCCGATCCGGTGTTCAAGGCGCGTCTTGAAGACGGCATGCACCGCCTGGTCATGGAAACCAGGAACTTTTTTCTGGACGCCCAACTGGAAATGCAGTTCCGGTCGACCTACTACTTCGGCCCGCGGGAACGGGAAGCGCTCTCCGTCGCCCCCGGAAACCTGCTCGAAGCCCTGCATTACGGCTGGTTCGACCTCATTGCCAGCCCGCTTATCCAGGTCTTAAACTTTTTTCATGGGTACGTTCACAACTACGGATTGGCCATCATCCTGCTGACCTTGGTCATCAAGCTGATTTTCTTCCCGCTGTCCCAGAAGAGCTACAAGTCCATGCAGCAGATGAAGAAACTGCAACCCATGATGCTCAAGCTGCGCGAGAAGCATAAAGACGATCGCCAGAAAATGAACGAAGAGATGATGCAGCTCTATAAGACCTACAAGGTTAATCCCCTTGGGGGCTGTCTGCCCATCGCCGTGCAGATTCCGGTGTTCATCGCCCTGTATCAGGCCCTGATGGGGGCCATTGAGTTGCGCCACGCCCCGTTTATCACCCACGTGCCGTTCACTGACATCATCTGGCTGGCCGACCTTTCTGCTCGTGATCCCTATTATGTCACCCCGATCATCATGGGGGCGACCATGTTCCTGCAGCAAAAACTGACCCCCGCCCCCGGGGATCCCATGCAGGCCAAGATCATGCTGTTCTTACCGATCATTTTTACCTTTCTATTCTTAACTTTCCCGTCGGGTTTGGTCCTCTACTGGCTGGTAAACAACGTTCTCTCCATCGCCCAGCAGTGGTGGGTGATGCGCGAACCCGCCAAGTCGTAGGCCGCAAACCGTCGCCGGTTCGTCCATCGGTCACGGACCAGCAGTCCGCCGATGGTGAAGGAGACCAACGTCAACATGAGTGAGCCAAAGGAATTTCAAAGCAAAAGCGTCGATGAAGCCATTGAGGAGGCTTGTTCGTTTTTTTCCTGTATCCGGGATGAATTGGAAATAACTATATTAGCGGGCGGTTCATCCGGAATCTTCGGCCTGGTGGGCGCGAAAAAGGCCCGGATCAAAGCCCAGCCGCGGGTCCGGCTTTCGGAATTGGAAACCATGATCCGCGCGGTCACGGAACGAATCACCGCCGCCATCGTGGACAACCCTCGGGTCGAGGTGGAGCATCAGTCCGATCTGATCAAGGCCACCATTAAAACTTCCGACGACATGGACCGGCTCCTGGGACGCGAAGGGCAGGTGCTCGGAGCGGTGGAGTACGTCGTCAACCGGATCGTTGCCCGTCGCTGGCCCAGCGCCGTGCGGGTCATGCTGGACGCCGACGGATTTCGGGAGCGCCAGGACCAGGAACTCAGCGCTTTGGCCGTGACCCTGGCCGAAAAGGCCAAGTCCACGCAATCGCCGCAAAGCACCAAGCCACTTCCATCCTATCAACGGCGCATCGTCCATGTGGCCCTGCAGGCGGTCACGGACATTCAGACCAAGAGCAAGGGCGACGGGCCGTTGAAACGCGTCCTGATCATTCCCAAGGCCCCTCCTTCCCAGGACGAAGCCCCCAAATCCGAGAGCCCGCCACAGCAAGACTCATGACCGCTTCGGCCCAGGAGGCCTCCTCCACCATCGCCGCCGTGGCCACCCCTCCGGGCCACGGCGCGGTGGGCATCATCCGCGTCAGCGGCCCGCGGGCCAAGGTCGCCGTCTTGGCCCGATTCACATCGCCCCATCCGAAATTCACCGGCTTTCGCCCCTATCGCCTGCACCACGGCCACATTCTGGGCGAGGACGGGCGTATCCTGGACGAGGTTCTGGCGGCCTTCATGCCCGGCCCGGGATCGTTTACCGGCGAGGACGTGATGGAGATCCACTGCCATGGCGCCCCGGTGGTTCTGCAAGCCGTCCTGGAGTCCATCCTGGCCCAGGGAGTCCTTCCCGCCGGTCCGGGCGAGTTCACCCAGCGCGCCTTTCTCAACGGCCGCATGGACCTGACCCAGGCCGAAGCCGTGGCCGAAATCATCGCCGCCACGTCTCCCTCGGCGTCCCTCCTGGCTCAAACCAAGCTTTCCGGAGCCCTGAGCGCCTGGCTCCGCGATCTGCGATCCAGCCTGGAGGAACTCCGGGCCCAACTGTGTCTCGCGGTGGACTTTCCTGAAGAGGATCTGGAGTGTCTTGCACCGGACGATTTTTCACGCGCCGTTGAGCGCATCCAGGACCAAATCCACGTCGTCCTGGACAACTGCCGCCGCAACCGCATCTGGAATGATGGGGCCTTGTGCGTTCTTTCCGGGGCCGTAAATGCCGGCAAATCCAGCCTGCTCAACCTGCTTCTGGGCCGGGAGCGGGCCATTGTCAGCGCCACGCCGGGAACGACTCGGGACTATCTTGAGGAACGCCTTTACCTTCAAGGGCTTGAGGTTCGGCTGGTGGACACCGCCGGTGTACGCCAAGACGCCGACGACGTGGAACAGGCGGGTTTGTCTCAAGCTCGCAGGCTTCGGCATACAGCGGACCTGATTCTGTTAGTGGTGGACAACTCGACTCCGGGGGCCGGGATCGCGACGGCCTTTCAGCTCGCTTGCCACTCGGAATCGCCTTCAGCGGCGCAACCGACATCCAGCCCGATACGAGCCTCGAAAGGAAACGCCCCAATCCTCGAATCCTTTCCTGCCTCCAAGACCCTGGTCGTGGCCAACAAGACCGATCTTCCCCGGCCTGACCTTGAACCCGTCGCCTCACTGGCCGAACTCGGCTATCCCGTGGTGCACATCTCAGCCAAGACAGGCCAAGGACTGGACGCGCTGCAGGACGCCATGCGCTCCATGCTCACGAGTCAGGCCTCGGCACCCCGTCCGGACACCCTGACCCCAAACCTGCGCCAGTCGCTGGCCTTGGAACGGGCGGACCAGGAACTGGCGCTCCTGCGAACCGACATTCATGCCGGACTGCCCTACGACCTGCTCGGGGTCCGGCTGGAACTCGTCAGCTCCATCCTGTCTGAAATAACCGGAGAAATTACCTCCTCGGATGTCCTTGACTCCATTTTCAGCAAATTCTGCATTGGAAAGTGACACCGTCTCGGAAACGCATCGCCCCTGCGCGGAACGCTCCGGAATCGTCATTTCCCGCCAAGGTCGGATGGCCCTGGTTCAGGTGCGTGAATCTCGGGGTTGCGCCGCCTGCACCTGCACCACTTCCCAAGCCCGCGGCCAATCCACGTCAACGCGAACCGTAACCGTCGTCAACATCGTCGACGCCGAAGTTGGCCGACATGTCCGGATCGTCGACTCGCCCCGAGCCGCCATAGCAGCTTCCGCCGTGCTGTTCGGCATCCCCTTGCTGGGCGTGCTGTGCGGCGCTCTCGGCATGTATTGGATCGCACCGCTTCCTTCCGAGGATCTCAACACCTTGCTCGGCTCGGCGGCTGGACTGGCCCTCGGCGCTGCCGCGGCCCGGGCAACCGCGAGCCTGAGCTTTCCAGGCCTAAACCACGCCCCTCAAGCCGTCGAAATCCTCCCCGACTCCACGCCCCCCCCTCTGACAGATCCCTCCTCTTCCACCCCATCTTGAAGATCTCAAGCCTCAAGGCCGAAGTCCAACGAGTACCTGTTGCAACGCAGGCCCCAACCAAGACGCTTCCCGAAATCCGACAAAATCGATAAGGAAAATCATATACATAGACACTTGAATTTTACGCTCATTTTTTCACAATCCGCGCCTACGCCTTGACATCCCGTCCCGGCTCATCTAGCAAGTCCTACTTAAAAACCCGCCTTTCAGAGAGGTTTTATTGGGCGTCCATCCCTCCCCAAATTCACTTGCTGACAGACCGACGTCCCAGCCGCTTGCCCCCATGGAACGTTGAGAATTCGGGGAAGCTGAGAAATCCGCTGTTCGTCTTTAGTAACGTCGAAATCCCCTCGTACGGGAAGGGGTTTTGTCTTTTTCGGCCCAAGGGGTTCAAAGCCTCGTTCCGATGATTCCGGTTCGAGGAACGAAGTTGTTCATGTCAAAGGAGCGTACATGTGAAACAGTGAACATAACAAACAATCATCAAGAGTACCCGTCATCCGGCAAAGGCGTTTTTTTACCCCCGCAAGCAACTCCGCTCGATTAATTGAGAAAAAGGGAGCGATTTTCATGGCATACAGGAAACTAGTACTGGGCTTGTCCGGGTGCCTGTTCGTTTTGGTTTGCGTGCTTTTTCTACAGGCAGACGTGATGAGCATGATCAGCTCTTCCGGAAAGGATTCCGGCAGGGCCGATCTGATCATGATCCAGGCCATAGCCAAGCAGGCCACGAAGCAGGCCCCCCCTGTTCAGTTTTTACACGACGCGCATACCGAAGCCCTGGCTGAACAGGACAAGGACTGTTCGTCCTGCCACGTCAAGGACGAAGGCGGCACAATCTCCTACAAGTACATGCGCCTTGAAGACCCCGCCGCGAATCGGCTGAAGGATCTGTATCACGACAACTGTACGACCTGTCACGCTGAGAACGCAAAGGCCCGGATGGACAACCCCGGTCCCCAGATCGGCGAATGCCGCAAGTGCCACGTAGAGCCCGCGACCCACACCCAGACCTGGATTTCGAGCGGCATGGACAACATGCTGCACTACATCCACTGGGATTCGGACCTCATCGCCAAGGACGAGGGCAAGGACACCAACTGCGGCCAGTGTCACCACGAGTACGACGAGGACAAACAAGAACTCGTCTACATTCAGTTCGCCGAGGAAGGATGTCGTTCCTGCCACACGGCCGAACCCAAGGAACCCGTCAAGTCCAACCTCTCCGAGGCGTTCCACGGCCAGTGCGTGACCTGCCACCTGGAAAACAAGGAAGCCCAGGCCGAGCGCAACGGTCCCTTGGACTGCGCCTCCTGTCACGGCGGTCCGCAACGCCTGGAAATGCAGGCAAAATTCGCCGAAAAGCTGGAAGAGATGGACGGTGTTTTGCCCCGCCTGCCCCGCAACCAGCCCGATGCCGTGCTGCTGGCGGCCAAACTGCCCGAACTGCCCGAGGACGCCACCCGGCCCACCCTGATGTACCCCGTGCCCTTCAACCATGAACTGCACGAACAGGCCACGGACGCTTGCCGGGACTGCCACCACGAAACCCTGAAGAGTTCCTGTACGGATTGTCACACCCTGCAAGGTTCGGAGCAGGGCGGTTACATCACCCTGGAACGGGCCATGCACGCCCCGGACAGCAAGTCCAGTTGCGTAGGTTGCCACAATGAAATGAAGCAGGACCCCTCCTGCGCCGGCTGCCACGCAGCCATGCCTCGCGGCACGGAGCCTCCGGCTTCCAGCTGTGCCTTGTGCCACGTCAACCCGGACATCCTCGCCCAGCGCCCCGCCGGACAGCAGTCGATGGATTACGCGGACTACACGGAAATGCTCATTCCGGCCCAGACCGACGGCAGACAGCCTGCCGGGGAGCCGGTGGTCGTTCCCGAGGACAAGGAAGGCCGCGCCGCTCTGGCTCTGCGACTCATTGATCTGCGTCCCAAGGAAGCCTTGCTCATCGCTGAGGAAGACATCCCCGACGTCGTCAAGATCGACGTCCTGGCCGACGAATACCAGCCGGCGGAGTTGCCTCACCGCAAGATCGTCATGAGCATGATGGAGAAGATGAAAGATGACTCCCTGGCCACCACTTTCCACGCGACACCGGTGACCATGTGTCAGGGCTGTCACCACAATAGCCCCCTCTCCAAGACCCCGCCGAGCTGCCAATCCTGCCACGACCAGCGGTCCCAGGAAGGACGCCTTGGCCGACCGGGTCTTTTGGCCGCCTACCATATCCAGTGCATGTCCTGCCATACGGAGATGGGCCTGGAAGAGCCTGCGGCCACGGACTGCACCTCTTGCCACAAACAAAAAGAGAACTGACAGCTCGTAAGGAGAACCGACATATGAAACGCAGATCATTCCTCGGATTGATGGGCGCGGCCGGGGCCGGGCTGGCGGCTCCGGCCGTCGCTCCGGTAACCGCCCGAGCCGCGGCCAAGGACTTCAGAGGCTATCACGACACCCCGGGCGTGCTGTTCGACGGGACGCGGTGCATCGGCTGCCGCAAGTGCGAATTGGCCTGCAACAAGGTCAACAGCCTGCCTGAGCCTGAAGTGCCCTTCGACAACCTGGAAATCCTGAACAGCCGCAGGCGCACGGACTCGGCCACCTTCACAGTGGTCAACAAGTTCGACACGCCCACCGGCCCAGTGTACCGAAAAAATCAGTGCAATCACTGTCTGGAACCGGCCTGCGCGTCCTCGTGCTTTGTCAGCGCGTTCCAGAAGAATTCCGACAGCGCCGTGGACTACGACGAAACCGTCTGCGTCGGTTGCCGGTACTGCATGATCGCCTGCCCCTTTGAAATTCCAACCTACGAATACCACAAGGCCTTCACCCCCCGGGTGATGAAGTGCACGCTGTGCGGCCCGCAAATGCGCTCCGGCGAACTGCGGCTGCCCGGTTGCGTCCAGGAATGTCCCATGGAGGCCATGATATACGGCCCCCGCAACGAACTGCTCAATCTGGCCCGCCGCCGCTTTGCCGCCTTCCCGGGCCGCTACGTGGAGCAGATCTACGGCGAGCATGAGATGGGCGGGACCAGCTGGCTGTACATTTCCGGCACCCCTTTCTCTCAGGTTGGCCTGCGCGAGGACCTGGGCACCAAATCCGCACCGGAACTTACCGCCGGCGCCCTGGCCGCGGTTCCTGTTGTCGTAGGCGTCTGGCCGGTCTTGCTTGGCGGCATTTACGCCATTAACAAGCGCAAGGAAAAAATCGCGGCCCAGGAGCAGCAACAGGCCGTGTCCGCCGCCCTGGCCAAAGCCAATGCCGAGGCCAAGGAAACCCTCGCCGCGACTCTTGCCAAGGCGGAAGAGTCCGCCAACCGCCGCGTGGACAACGAAGTGAAAAAGGCCGTCAAGGAAGCTCTGGCCAAGAAAGAAGAAGAACTCAAAGCGGCTGAAGCGAGCGCAACGGACGAGGAGGAAGGCAAATGAGCACCGTGACCAATGACGACTTCAAGTCGTATTTGACGCCATTCAATATCGTAACGGGTCTGATCATCATCGCGGGCCTGATCGTCACCGTGATCCGCTTCACCGGCGGGCTCGGGGCCGTGACCAATCTGGACGACAACTACCCCTGGGGCATCTGGATCAGCTTTGATCTGCTCTGCGGCGTCGCCCTGGCGGCCGGCGGCTACACCACCGCCGCGGCCTGCTATGTCTTCGGGTTCAAGAAATTCCATTCCGCGGTTCGCCCCGCCGTCCTGACCGCCTTCCTGGGCTACGCCCTGGTAGTCCTGGCCCTGCACTACGACGTCGGTCGCCCTTGGCGGCTGCCTTACCCGATCTTTGTTCAGCAGGGCACGACCTCGCTGCTCTTCGAAGTAGGTCTGTGCGTGTTCCTGTACCTGACGGTCCTGTTCATGGAGTTCCTGCCCACCCTGTTCGAATGGACCGGGTGGCGGAAGCTGCGGGACGCCCTGGTCAAAATGACCCTGGTGCTGGTCATTTTCGGCGTGGTCCTCTCAACGCTGCACCAGTCCTCTCTGGGCGCACTGTACACCATTGCCCCGTCCAAACTGCACCCCTTGTGGTACTCGGCCTATCTCCCGGTGTTCTTCTTCGTCTCCAGCATCGCGGCCGGGTTGTCCATGGTCATCTTTGAAGGCTCCTTGTCGCACAAGTATCTGCACCGGATGATGGACAGCGAGTACAACAAGAACCACGACGACGTTGTCCTCGGCTTTGCCAAGGGCTGCTCCTGGGTGCTGTTCGGCTACTTTGCCCTGAAGATGATCGGCCTGACCTATGACAACAATTGGAGCTACCTGGCCAGCGGGTTCGGTGCGTGGTTCCTGGTGGAAATGCTCTGCTTCGTGGCCCTGCCGGCCTTCCTGTACGCCGTGGGCGCGCGGGACAAGAACTTCGCCCTGATCAAGTGGACGGCGATCCTGACCGTCCTGGGCATCGTCGTGAACCGGTTCAACGTTTCCCTGGTCGCGTTCAACTACCACCTGCCCTCCGAGGACAAGTACTTCCCTGCCATCATGGAGATCATCATCTCCGTGTTCATCGTCACAGTGGGCGTGGTAGCGTTCAAGTTCATCTCCACCAGGATGCCCGTTTTCTTCGAGCACCCTGACTACAAAGGCCAACACTGAGCTAAGGGAGGCTACACCAATGGAATTCAACTCGATGCACGAGTTTTTCATGCATACCAAGACCATGACCTACCTGCTCATGGGCGGGATACTGGTCGGCGCCGTACTCTGGTGGCAGTTCCTGATGGGTGAGAAGAAACCCATGGACAACCCTCACCGGACTGGCGAGGGTCATGACAATGGTCATGGGCATTAGCAAAGCGGAGAGAAGGCTTCCGGCGCGGCCTGCACGTGCCGGAAGCCGCTTGGCGGGCACAAGCGCTCATGATCCACGCTTTCTGGATCGACGGACGACAAGACCGTCCGGATTGCAACAACATAAGTGATGCTCGAGGAGACGCATATGTATAATTTCTTGACTGGACCCATGGTCTGGATCACGTTCCTGGTCGTGGTCGTTGGATTGACGTACCATGTGGTGACGTACATCCGCGGCCTGGACTGGCGGCTGGACCGTGTGGGCTATCGCCCAAACATGCAGTACGGCCTGAAAGGGGCCGCCAGGTCCATCTTTTTCTGGCTTTTGCCCTGGGGCTCCCACGGCTGGCGGGCCAAGCCGCTGTTCACCCTGCTCTTTTTCAGCTTCCACATCGGCTTGCTGTTTACTCCGATTTTTCTCGAAGCCCACAATATCATGCTCAAGGACAGCTGGGGCATTCGCCTGCCCGGGATTTCCACCGGCTTGGCCGACTTTCTGTCCTGGGTCGTGGTCATCGGCGGCATCTTCCTGATCCTGCGCCGCATCGCCTATCCTGAGGTCAGAATCCTCACCTCGGCCTATGACTACCTGCTGATCGTCATTGCCGTGTCCCCTTTCCTGACCGGCCTGATCGCCCGGTACAACGTGGGCAACTATGACTTCTGGCTGCTCATCCACATTTTTACCGGCCACGTCTGGCTGCTCAGCCTGGTCTTCACCAGACTGAACCATGTGGTCCTCTTCTTCCTGACCCGCGCGCAACTGGGCATGGACTACGGCATCAAGCGCGGCGGGATGAAAGGCACCCAGATGACCTGGTAGGCGTCTGGGAAACACAAGCTCAACGAGAGGGAGAACAAAATGCCCGAAGGAATTCTTTGCAACAAGCAGCCCATTGTCACCGACGAGCAGCTCAAGCTGACGCTCGGAGACAAGAGCGGCAAGCAATACTACGCGGAAATGGAACAACTGGACGTGGACACGGACAAGCTCTGGTCCACGATCCAAAACACCATGAAGTCCCGACTGAAAACATGGCTGAACATCTGCGCCAAATGCGGACTGTGCGCGGACAGTTGCTTTCTTTACGAATGCAACGACAGGGTTCCGGAGCAGGTTCCGTCCTACAAGATCCACGCTACACTGGGTGAAATCGTCAAGCGCAAGGGGAAAGTGGACAACGCCTTCATGCGCAAATGCATGGACATCGCCTGGAGCTGGTGTACCTGCTGCAACCGCTGCGGCCAGTTCTGCCCCCATGGCATCGACATGGGCGTGATGTTCTCCTACCTGCGCGGCCTGCTCTTCTCCCAAGGGTTCGTGCCCTGGGAACTGAAGATCGGCTCCGGGATGCACCGGGTTTACAAGGCCCAGATGGACGTGACCACCGAGGACTGGGTGGACACCTGCGAATGGATGGCGGACGAGAACTCCGAGGAGTGGCCCGGCCTGGAAATTCCCATTGACAAGGAAGACGCGGACATCATGTACACCATCAATGCCCGCGAAGCCAAACACTACCCGGAAGACATCGCCGAGGCGGCCATCCTGTTCCACGTGGCCGGCGAGAATTGGACCATGCCTTCCGAAGGCTGGGAGCAGACCTCACTGACTCTGTTCGCCGGCGACTGGGAAGGATGCAAGCAACAAGTTCTGCATGTTTATGACGCCATCGAACGACTGCGCCCCAAGCGGGTCGTGGGCACGGAATGCGGCCACGCCCACCGGGCCACGGTCATCGAAGGTCCCTACTGGGCTGGTCGGGAAGACGGCCAGCCGCCCAGGCCGTACATCCACTACGTGGAATGGCTGGCCGAGATGCTGCGCACCGGGCGGATCAAGATCGACCCGGCCAAACGGATCAAGGAACCGGTCACCCTGCAGGATTCCTGCAACTATGTCCGCAACCAGGGCCTGAAGAACATCACCCGGGAGATCATGAGCTATATCGTGGAGCCGGGGTATTTCGTGGAAATGGCCCCGAACAAGGAATACAACTACTGCTGTGGCGGCGGTGGAGGATTCAACGGCATCGGCAAATATCGCCCCCAACGAAACATTGCTCTGCTTAAAAAAAGGGAGCAGATTTTAGCCACAGGGTGCAAGCTTGTGGTTGCGCCCTGCCACAACTGCTGGGACGCCATCCGGGACCTGGAAGAAGAATATCCCATGGGCCTGCGCTGGTCCTTCCTCAAACCGTTGGTGATCAAGATGATGATCGTCCCGGATCACCTCAAGCCCCAGGACGAGGAAGGCGAAGAGTAATAGACTCCGCATTGTCGCACCAACAGTCAGCACATACGAGGTAACTCATGAAGAAAAAGATTCTATTGGCGACAACAGGCTCCCCGGCCAGCTTCGGGGCCGCGCGGGTGGCCTTTGAGATGGCCAGGCGGTACGATGCGGAACTGCTGCTCTTTCACGTCGCCGGCGTACCCAAGAAAGGCTTTTCCTATCAGGAAGTCAGCGACGTCCGCTCCCAGGAAGCCGTTCAGGTCGACGAAGACTACATGGCCTGGGTCGAAGAGGAGCTGAAAACCACCTATGCCAAGCAGCTCGAGGAATGCAAAAACTCGCGAATCATCCTGGCCAATGGCCTGCCGCACCGGGAAATCCTCCGGGCGGCCCGCAGCGAGGATGTGGACATGATCGTCATGGGCGCACATTCCGGCGACTCCAGTGCTTCCTATTCCAAGGGCTACCCCGGCAGCACCCTGCAGCGCGTGGCCAAGGCCGCCAAGTGCCCGGTGATGACCGTGCACCGGGAATCCGCGTCGTATATGGGCGGCTTCTCCCATATCGTCTTTGCCACGGACTTCTCCAAGCAGTCCGAAAGCGCCTTCAAGTACGCCTTGTCCATGGCCAAGGAGTATGATTGCGAAATGACCCTGTTTCACGCCCTGGACATCACCAGCAAGGTCTTGGCCCAGAGCGATATCGAGGACAAACTGATCACGCTTCGCAAACGACTGCGTGACGTGTACGGACCTAAGATGGTCGATTTCAAGAATTTTGAAGTCGACGTCTGGGAAGGCAATCCCTACGTGGAAATCGTCAAGATAGCCCGCGAGCGCATGGCCGATTTGATTGTCCTGGCCCACAACACCAGAGAGCTGGACCCGGAACAGGCCAGCATGGGGTCGACCCTGGAACAGGTGATCCTGCGGGCCAACTGCCCGGTGGTCAGCGTAAACAGGCCGGACAAGGTCTAGAAGTATTGCGAGCATTGTGTCCATCGCCCGATGTCTCCGAACCCGGGCGGTGGACTTGTAGGGCATTGCATGCGAGACGAAATGCATTTGCATGCATGCCAGGCTCTCGTTGATTTCGGCAACCTCAAGGATTGGAAGTTCCTTCCGAATCTCACCAGGAGGTGTACAGTGGCGAAGAAAATCATGGTCGTCGACGACGACAAGGAAATCACCTCGTACCTGACCCAGTTGTTCAAGGACAACGGCTATGAAACCGTGGAAGCCAACGACGGCTCAGAGGCCCACGACATCGTGGCCAAGGAAAAACCGGACCTGATCACCCTTGACCTGGAAATGCCCAATGAATGGGGTCCTCGTTTTTACCGCAAACTGACCCAGAACCCGGAACTGAAGAAAATCCCGATCATCGTGATCAGCGGCCTGCCGTCCAACCAGTATGCAATCCAAAAGGCCGTCGCCAGCCTGACCAAGCCGTTCGACCGCGACGAACTGATGAAGATCGTCAAGCAGACCATCGGCTGAGCCGGCCCCTCGAATATCCGTCCTCCCTTGTCCCGCTCGCGTGGCAAGGGCGGACATTTTCACTTTCATAGCTTTCCGATATCACCCGCCCAACATCCACGGGGTGTGTTTTAGCCATCGTGGATTGCCTTTTCCGCCCGTCCCTTTTACTCCTTTTTTCTCCACCACTGGAACTGTTCAGCACATTCCGTGTGTGGCCTCATTCCGATTCTGGATACCCGTTTTCGCGGGCATGACTGATTCAGAAACGAAAGGGTCGGCATGGCAGGCATAAAGCTGCCCCTTTGACCCCGGATGCACTGCATGGCCTCTTTTACGCCTTCATCTTGATTTGGAGCAAACATGATCACGGACAAGAAATTACTGCTCGTCGACGACGAGGAGGGAATCAGACGCTTTCTGGGGCTGACCCTGGAAGACATGGGG